>DAOQII010000031.1:0-14877 GCA_035339455.1 Chitinophagales bacterium | reverse complement strand
GTGCATTGGTGATTTCATAAGGTATATTATCTCTGACATTCATATCCAGCAGATTCAAAAACATTTCATACACAAATATGCCTTGCAAGAATGTACCTTCAAAGTTAGGATCTGCTATATTCCACTCTGTCATCCAAATTTTTTTTGCAGATGTATAGGTAGCCTGATAATATTGTTTGTACAACTCAATTTTATTCAATTTTATAGGTCCGATGATAGCCATATTTTTTGTGAATGATTCTTCTACCGTTTTACTTTCCTTCGTACAAGGAGGGCAAGCTGTATATTCATGTACAACTACGGCGTCATAAAAATTTACTTGTTTGAGTTCATTATCCCATGCTCGCATAAACTTAGCCCGTTGCGATTGATCTGTTTTGGCTACTGGAATGGAACCAATAACGGCCAATTTCAAATCAGGATATTTTAGTTTTATTGCATTTGCCGTAGCCTGAATTGCATTGATATAGGTTTTAGCATCCGGAAATTTTTTACGGTATTCTTCACCCGAAAATTCATTTCCAAGCTCTACGCCCAGTAGATTCACCTTGTTTTTTTTAAGCACGTCAATCACTTGTAACACTTCCTCCGGCGAGCCGGTTAAAACATTGGCACAAAAGATACCATTAGCATTTACGTCTCTGGTGAGCCGCAGATAATTTTGCAGAATGTTTTCATTACGTTTGCTTTGCTGATTATATAAGCTATATAATGCCGGGTAAATTTCCAAAAATTTAAAGCCATAAGCCGGAGCATCCGGATGGTAATAATTACCGACAGTACCACCGGGGAAACGTAGATTATCAGGATGCATAGCTCTTAAAAGCTGGACAAACCCCGAGTCTTTATCCAGTTCTTTTACAAATGCGAAGCCTATATTTAGGCCGAAAATATGTTTATTGACAGCAGAAAAGCTTGTATAAGGTGTAGTTGTAGAGATTGAAATTGAGATGGGTGTTGTGTCAATTATTTTGTCAGCTAAATATGTAGTCTCGTTTTTGTCAGCTGTATTCTTTCCGGCATTTTGCATACACGAAGGTGAGCTAAACGTAGTTAAAATAAGAACAGACAGGTTTAAGAAAATGACTTTCATGTAGATATATTTAGTTTAGGATGTGATTTCCAGTAAAATTTTTCCTTGACCCTATAGTATTCTACGATGATGATAAATATCATTAATGCATTCGGGTTATAGTAAAACATCCCTGTAAACATGCTTTGTATGACCACTGTGAGACAGCCTAAAATACCTGTATTAAATAAGATATCGTGTTTATAGTGCTTTACTTTTAAAAATACATAGATTGGGTGAAGCAGTAATAGATGAAGTAAAATTGTTCCCACTATTCCATTTGCCAAAACACAACCTACTATTCCCGTATCAGATAATATTACCTCGCCAACATACCTGTACATGTCTTCTTTCTTAGGAGTTCCTATGCCGAAGAAAATCTGCCCGGGATGCTTAATGAAATAATCGTAGATATGCCCAAATTCTATCCAACGCATATCTGCGGAACCCTCACCGGTTTTTTTCCCAATAAAAAATTCGAAGAATTTCATGTACATATCCGCTGTAAACTTTACGATACGTGGGTCTATCCAATAGGCAATGCCAAACATTATCGCAGCAAGCAAGAATATTAACAACATCTTTTTAATCAACTGATGCCATTTTAAGATAATTACGCTATATAGCATCAAAGGAATTAGTTCTGCAATCAGCTCTGATCTTCCTTTATCGATAAAGAGCTGGTAAGCAATTAAGATAAACCAACATATTAGCCCAAAAATACTGCCGTTGAGTATGTATGATAAATAATAGTATATTATACCAAAATACAAAAACGATGAAGAAAACCTGAAAATATAGCCTCCTTTCGAAGGATTATATCCCACTAAACCTTCCTCTAATGAGTCTTTATATAATGCCGGGTTTTGAGTTAATGAAATATACATGTATAACAGCATACTAAACCAACAAAGCAAGATATTGCCGTACACGTATTCTTTTACAGTAAGCCTGTTCGTCCGCACTAAATAATAAGTAAAGCTGGTAAGTACAATATACATCCTGGCAGATAAGACCATCAACATCTTTTTAATAGGCACTCCCAGTGTTAAATAGGACATAATTCCATTGTAAATAGGGAAGAAAAAAGTTATCAGTACTAGTACATCTATGATATTTAATTCAAAACGTACTAAAATCTTATTATAGTAATATACTCCGGTAATAATAAATACAAATGGCAGTATCATAACTACAATAGCACCGATACTGGCATTCATAGATTTAAACTGAAGCAATACATTACTGCTGAAAATCAAACTGTATAAAAAAAACAAAAATACTTTTACCTCAAACAAAGGTTCATCTTTTGTATACAGTGTTTGGTAGGCAAAATTTTTCATCTTTTCCTTATCAATAAATTTATATTCTCTGCTGATTTCCGGGACAAATATCCATAAGTTTCCGGATGTTTCAGCATATCAGTCATTATCGAATCACGGGTAATTCTGTTAAATAATCTGAATGTACTGCTGACATATACAATGTCAATCTTATTTTGCAGAATATGATTGGATGGTAATATCGTTGTATCAGCAAAAAAAGCTGAGTTATAATCTGTGAAATTAGCAGGCAACATCGTACGCACATAGCCCTCAACATCAAATATACGGATGCTGTCCTTTTGAGTAAATTCTTTCTTAATTAAACTTATTGCTTTTTGATTAGGTAATTTCCCATTTACATCCGGCAATGAGAAATAGCGGAAATCTTCACTCTCAGGGGTTACAAAGAACCACACTACGCCAAGTACAATATACTTGGAATAGGTATCTTGCCTTTCTATACTTACCGCCGAAATCAGTAAACTAATGCTTACCAGCAAAAATGGTACTTGTAATAAGAGATAATGCTCCCTTGGGTAAGCATAAATACATACCACAACTGAAGACAACAACATCAGCAACAACATCAGCAAACTCCATAAATTCATCCTCAGCAGCGAAACGATTCTATGAGAAAAAGATGATGTTTTGCGATTGAGCGAAAAATAGATAATGAGCATAAACAAAGCAATCATCAAAGCCAGCCAATGAGGCTTTTCTGTAAAAATGGGTACAAAGAAATTAACTAAAAGTTTGCCGGTTTGCAACAGATATTCCTTAAAGTTTAAGCTTAAATGGTGTCCTATCTTATCCGGATAAGCACTAAGTAATTCGCTGAAATGGGTTGAGTACACTTTGTTCCCAAATTGTGTCTTATCAATATCCATGAATTCCAGCCAGAAAACATTTTTCAGATGATGATCTTCGGAATATCTCCAGGCATAATGTTGCAAAAACACCTTTATCCCTCTCTGGGTATCTCCGCTGTTTAGTGGAGTGCCAATTTTAGACGACACCAAAAAGACGGTTATGGTCAGCAAACCTGCATAAATAATTTCTCGTTTGTGTAATTGCTTAATTCGAATGATGAAAATAATCACAGCCACTCCATACACCAGCAGAAACGGGAAGAACATTTCAGGACGGGCATATGTGGCCATTAAAAATGCAGCAGACCAAATGAGTAATTTTTCCAATAGGGATTGATGAAACTTGGCAATTAATATCCCGCTAAGTATAACAATAATAACAAAATGTGAAATATGTGGCCATACGGGCAAATTGAGATAGGACGACATGAAGAACATGGCAAAAATAAATGCCAGTATACGTTGTGTACCCATCGACAACATGACGAGGTATAACAGGATGGAAACCAACAAAGAAGTCAGTTTAAAATTAAAATAATAGAGAGATACATTTTCATGTACAAAAAAAGATACGAGCTTATACCATAAGGAATAGGCGGGTCCCCATGTTTTTGGGATAATGGCAAACATAGCCAGCCCCCGCTCCATATAAAGTGCTTCATCCCAAAACATGACATCCATATATTTAGACAAATTCCAGGATACTTTTATCCCGATAGCACATAATAACAGAAGACTTAAAATCGTATATCTGTCAAAACGGAGAACATTTTTTTCGTTGATATGTTTTAGTCTGGCAAACACCGGACTAAGATACTTCTTTCTAAACTTATTTTAAGAAATCGGGTATATGAAAACAGAATTAAAAGCCATATATAATTTCACATGTCAAAAAATCCAGTTTTGCCATTAAATTCCACTATAATTATAACCTGAGTTCGGGTTAAGAAAAATAAGCTGATAAAATAGTTGATTTCACATTTTATCCTCCACTTTATCAAGATGGAGGAATTAAAAGGAGGTGGTTCTATATAAAAAATCAACTATTTTTAATTGAAATGCTTATAACAAACTCAGGTTAATAGCATTTTTAAACTAAATTTTACGTACAATTGCAATAATTAAGAAAAAAAGGCTATCTTTGCAAACTCAAAATTAAAAATATGGCACATCATAAATCGGCTCAAAAAAGAATCAGACAAACCGCTAAACGCAGATTGGAAAACCGTTATTACGGAAAAACTGCACGTAATGCAGTTCGCAAGTTCTTAGCCACTAAAGATAGCGCTGAAGCTCAAAAACTAATGCCAACCGTTATTTCTATGGTAGATAAATTAGCCAAAAGAAACCAGATACATAAAAACAAAGCCGGCAACATCAAATCTGAAATCATGATTCACATGAATCATTTGAAAAAATAATTCCTACTTTTTTATGGAAAATTGACAAAAGGTGTATCTATATGGTACACCTTTTTTGATTGCATGTATTCTCAGGAAAAATTCTCTATAAAGCAATGGGCGGAAGACGACCGACCCCGTGAAAAATTAGTACTAAAAGGAAAGCATACCCTTACCGATGCTGAACTGTTAGCCATTATACTTGGTTCAGGCAGTGTGGAATTGAGTGCGCTTGATTTGGCTAAACGTGTACTTTCATCCGTCAACCACGACTTATATTACTTGGGAAAATTAACTTTAACCGACTTAAAATCATTTAAAGGCATTGGAGAAGCTAAGGCTGTTTCCATATTGGCTGCACTTGAACTGGGAAAACGAAGGAAATTAGCAGAAAAAAGTGAATCGTCAAAAATTATCAGCAGTAATGATGTTTTTGATGTCATGAAACAGGATATTGGTGATTTGAAGCACGAGGAGTTTTGGATACTTTGCCTAAGACAAAATAATACGCTCATTGCTAAACATAAAATAAGCATGGGTGGGGTAAGCAGAACTATTGTTGACCCTAAGCTGGTTTTCAATATAGCATTAAGAGATTTGGCATCATCCATCGTTATTTGTCATAATCATCCATCCGGAAATCTGAAACCCAGCGAAGTTGATATCCAGTTAACAAAAAACATACATACCAATGCCCGACTTCTGGAAATTGCACTACTTGATCATGTCATCGTGACAGAAAATGGGTATTATAGTTTTAGAGACAATAATCAGCTCTGAGAAAAGCTATTTATCTTCTTTAAAATTTGTAACCCAATGTTACAAAAACTGCAGGTTTGGATATGGAAAGTTTTGCTTCCGGAGCCGAGCTTAGCCAAAAGCTGCTGTCTATCGTATAAGGAATATACATTTCTTTTGTTTGAGTTTGTACAAAAGTAGCATCTACAAAGAAGTGGTTTCCTCTATAGCCCAAACCTCCGCTATAGGTAAGTGCATATGTTTTAAATGCCGTGGGTTGAGCTGCTTTGTCGAATGGAGTAGAACGGTATTGGAAACCTGCTCTGATTCTGAACTTTTGTATCTTAAATTCAGTTCCAACCTTCAGGGTGTGCGTCAGTCCGTATTTATTTTTTATGTTTGAATTGACAAAGTTTTCGTAGGCAATATCAGCAGCTGTGCTTGATTTGAAATTGAATTTGGAGTTGGAAACATCTGTCAATTCGTATTCTGTTGCAACGAATCCGTATTTATGAACATAAGAAACGCCTAAGCCCATTTTCCAGGGTTGTCTGTAGCGGTATTTAAATTCACCATCAGGCGAATCTGCTGTCAGAATCACACTCAAACTGTCATAATCAGCTTCCATGTGCGAATAAAATCTGTCTTTCATGAAGATCAATCCGGGTGTTTGTACCGAAAAGGCAATTTTCAGATTACTGATTGGCGAATAAATTACCCCGGCTTTCAGGTTAAATCCTGTTCCGGTGGTTTTTAATCTGTTTTCTACAGAAAAGGAAGTAAGATGACCTGCATAATTACTGTCATCCTTTTCTGTTAATATCATATTTTCGCTGTAACTCACAAAAGGTATTCCCAAAGAAAGTCCCAGCATCAATTTATCTTTGTATTCGCTGGCAATACCTATCGCCGCTTCATCCATGCCACCCGTGCGGTTTATCTGGATAGATTGTGTCATATTTCCATTATTGGTAGCCGTATACGTGTTGCCTAAAGTATCAATAGTTATTAAGCCCAAGGCAAAAGCCAGACTGGCATCAAACGGATATTGGGTAACCGCTGCTATGGAATCTGTAATCACGGATCGGTCATTCAGTTTTTCCCAATATGCATTTAAAATACTGTTGTCCGCATTATAGCCCGACATGAAATATTTTTCATTATAATTTGCCAGCCTGGAGATATTGATGGCAAATGTAGGTTTGCTCCATTTCTTTTTATTTTCTTCATCTGCACTACGCTTTCCAAAAACAATTCCTGCACTTCCCAACTGAAATTTTATCTTATTCTGTGAAATCTTGTTGTTTAGAAATTCGCTGTTTGATTTATAAAAAGACACACCGGGCGTTACAGAAATCTCGGTAGCTGAATACTTTGCCAAGCCGGCAGGATTTGTATGTACGTTGCTGATATCTGCACCTACACTTGACATGGTATTGCCTACGCTGATATTACGGGCTGTTCCCTGAAAGTTTGTTAATGAATAACGCAAGGCGTCAATATCCGTTTGAGCATGCAATAGGCAAACAATGCTCATCAATAATCCGAGGAAGACTACATTTTTTTTCATGGTTGTATGGACATTAAGTTTATTTAGGGCGGCTTCCTGTTTTTACTCCGCTGCTATTGGAATTATTATTGGATGGACTGCTATTCCAGCCACTGTTAGAATTATTATTAGATGGTGCGTTGTTCCATCCATTATTGCCACTATTAGAATTATTTGTTTTAGAAGGTGAATTATTCCAATTATTGTTGTTCGTGTTATTATTATTGTTTCTTGGAGAATTTTGATATACGTCCGGCTTGCCAGTGTTCTGGTTTTTAGGTGTATCCCATTGTTTATTGGGTTTGTTATAAGAATTGTTCGTGTTAGACGGCTGATTAGGTTGTGTATATCCGTTTGTATTTTGGCCGGTGTTGTTATTGTTGTTGAAATT
Organism: Chitinophagales bacterium; assembly: GCA_035339455.1. GTDB lineage: Bacteria > Bacteroidota > Bacteroidia > Chitinophagales > JADIYW01 > JADJSS01. Next base: position 7,533 of record DAOQII010000031.1, on the reverse strand, counting down.
GTGGTTGTTTGTATTGTTATAGGTGGTATGGCGTGGTGTATAAGTTGTGTTTTTAGGATTATGAATATTGCCATTATCATACCAGTTGTTGTTATAACCGCTATATCCGTAATGGTTGTAATTATTGTAATAATTATTGCCCCATCCCCAATTATTTCCGCATACCGGAGAGTTCCAGCCCCATGAATTCCATGAGTTCCAGCTATTCCATGAATTACCCCAATAGTTATTTCCGCAACCATAATTCCAGCTATTCCAAGAATAGTAGGGATTGTTCCACGAGTTGCTCCACCAAGAAGAGTAGCCCGGATTTATTATAATGATTTGAGTAGACGGCATCCACCAGCTTGGTGTAAATGAATTATACCAACCCCAAGATGAGGCTGAATAACTGTTATAATTGTAATACGGGTCGTACCAGTTATTGATACAATTATTCCAGCTCAAATTGAAACGCACATTCGGATTATGGAAACGCTGAATGCGCTCGGAATAAGTCATGGCATAGTTATCTTCATCATAATCATACTGGCTGTTGCGTTGGTTTGTATTTGTATAATCTGAAGATTCTTCACCATAGTAAGGAGCAGTTTTTTCTTCATAAGTGCTACCTGAATAAGACGGTGCATCAGAAGTTTGCTGAACTTTTACTTTTTTTACCCGAGGTGCGTCATATACATCATCCTGAGCAAAAACTGAAGTAATGGCAAATAATGCCATCACAAAACTTAAAACCCGATTTATATTTTTCATAACAGTCATTTTTAATATTTTGGAAATTTCTAATCCCCTATATTTGATACAACAAAATTATAAACATTTAGTTTCAAAAAACATACCAATTTATGTTAATTTTTATGGAGAGGGGAAGATAAATTTTATCAAACTATTCTTATACACTTAAACAATTAGCCTTTAACATTAAACACAAAATTCAAATCATGTCAAAAGAGATTACAAGCAGAGCAGAAAATTATTCCGAATGGTATAATGATTTAGTATTGAAAAGCGGATTGGCTGATTATTCTGCCGTAAGAGGTTGTATGGTAATCAAACCATATGGTTTCACCCTTTGGGAGAATATGCGGGATGTACTCGACAGCAAATTTAAGCAAACGGGGCATGTCAATGCTTATTTTCCCTTATTTGTTCCCAAAAGTCTTTTTGAAGCTGAAGAAAAAAATGCAGAAGGCTTTGCAAAAGAATGTGCTGTCGTTACACATTATCGTCTAAAATCATCTCCTGAAGATAAATCCAAACTGATTGTGGACCCGGAAGCCAAGCTGGAAGAAGAATTAGTGGTACGACCTACCTCAGAAGCAATTATTTGGAATACCTATAAAAAATGGATTCAATCTTATCGCGATTTGCCGATTCTTGTCAACCAGTGGGCGAATGTAGTGCGCTGGGAAATGCGCACCCGTTTATTTTTGCGCACGGCAGAATTTTTATGGCAAGAAGGGCATACAGCACATGCCACCAGAATGGAAGCTGAAGCAGAAACCGTACAAATGATTAATGTTTATGCCGATTTTGTAGAAAACTACATGGCATTACCGGTAATTAAGGGCGTAAAATCTGAAAGCGAGCGATTTGCAGGAGCGGAAGACACGTATACCATAGAGGCGCTGATGCAAGACGGGAAAGCATTGCAATCGGGCACTTCTCATTTTTTAGGTCAAAATTTTGCCAAAGCATTCGATGTAAAATATGTAAACAAAGAAAATGTAGAAGAATATGTGTGGGCTACTTCATGGGGCGTTTCCACACGCTTAATCGGGGCATTGATAATGGCTCACTCTGATGATGACGGATTGATTTTGCCGCCTAAAATTGCTCCGTATCAAGTAGTATTGATACCATTTCTGTCTAAAAATGCAGAAGAAACTGAAAAAATGATTGCCAAAGCCAACGAGTTCAAAGCTGAACTTTCGGCAGCAGGCATACGCGTGCTGGTGGATACTGACGAAACCAAACGCCCCGGATTTAAATTCGCGGAATATGAATTGAAAGGAATTCCATTGCGAGTGGTTATTGGCCCACGCGATTTAGCCAATGGTGTGGTTGAAATTGCCCGCAGAGACACCAAGGAAAAATCGCAGTTGCCGTTGGAAAATTTTGTAGAAAATATCAAATCCTTATTGGAAGACATTCAGCAAAATATGTTTAACAAAGCCAAAGCTTTCCGGGATGAAAATATTACTAAAGTGGATGACTTTGAAACTTTTCAGAAATTACTGGATGAAAAACCGGGCTTTATTTTAGCGCACTGGGATGGTAGTGCAGAAACTGAAGATAAAATAAAAGAACTGACAAAAGCTACGATACGTTGTATTCCATTGGACAACCCGCAAGAAGACGGGAAATGTATTTTAACCGGAAATCCGAGTAAGGAAAGAGTGTTGTTTGCCAGAGCGTATTAATTTTTTGAAAGTTACTTTCCGGTGAAGTCAGGTGTTTCCATCTGACATTAAAAATGTTAATCCTTTAACTTCGTCAAGTCAAGGACCTGATGTCTCACGCAATGTTTCGTGGTTGGGATTTCTTCATTGTCTTTGAATTTATATTTTCTGCTCATGGTTTTTATATGCTAAGATATAGAATTAATACAAACGCACAAGTATGCACATTGGCAGGCAAGTATGCAACACTAATTGACTGCCTGTAAGCAGACAGGCTACGCTGCATACTTGCGTGAGTTGGGGGTATTTTGCATATAATACCTGTAAATCTATATCCTTTTTTTAATAAAAAAGCGCGCCAAAGGGCGCACTGCACTGTTTATTTCATAATTTTTTTTAATAACCTCTTTGGGCGTATAAGATAGACCTGTCTATTACAGCATCCACATATTCACTAAATTTGTTGCCTAAATCATATACATAATAATCCGACTCCTTACGGTAGGTAACGCCGTATACTTCCAGATCTATAGGGTCTTCATCTAAATAAAAAAACAAAAACTGCTCGAAAGAATCCATTTCCGTAAATACCCAAAACGGACGATCAATTTTTAAGTTTGCATAACTTAGCTGTTCTTTTAAGTATTTTTGCTGAAGGTCACTTGACAACGTAGCTAAATCATTATGACCAGGAAACATAATTAAGCCACCGTTGTACTCTCCTGCCAAATACAGATATTCTTTATACGTTTCAGGAAACTTAATATTTAAACGTATCTCTACTTGTTTGATAGCTGATTCTGAAACGCCTTCAAGCTTGGAGTTTCTTATTATTTTGTTTTGTTCGAGTTTTTTTAGATGTTGTATTGTCATGATTAATTATTTTATTACTTTTAAGAATTCTTTGTTCTCTACTACATATCTTGTTTTGTCAAATCTTGTTGCTTCTATTGAAAGATACTGAATATTGTACAACTGTTGCCGTATTACGATTTGCTTTTTGCATGACAGGCATGGTTCGAATAATGTTTTAATGTTTTGTTCTATAATCTGCACGTTCTGCTCACCATATTTTGCATATAATACCCGTAAATCTATATTCTTTTTTTAATAAAAAAGCGCGCCAAAGGGCGCACTGCACTGTTTATTTCATAAAATTTTTTAATACCCTCTTTGGTCAGATAAGATAGACCTGTCTATTACAGCATCCTCATATTCACTGAATTTTTTGCCTAAATCATATACATAGTACTCCGACTCCTTACGGTAGGTTACGCCATACACCTCGGGATCTATAGGGTCTTCATCTAAATAGAAAAACAGAAATTGTTGAAAGCCGTCCGCCTCGGTAAATACCCAAAACGGACGATCTATTTTTAAGTTTTCTTCCTGAACACGCTTCTTTAATTTTTCAAGTTGACTCTCTTTTGATAGCATGGCTAAATCATTATGGCCAGGAAACATAATTAAGCCACCGTTATACTCTCCTGCCAAATACAGATATTCTTTATACGTTTCAGAAAACTTAATATTTAAACGTATTTCTACTTGTTTGATAGCTGACGCTGAAACACCTCTTATTTTCTGAGTTCCAATTTTTGGAGTTTTGCTGTAATTTTTTAAGATATTGTATTTCCATTTTTATTTGTTTTTTAATAAGTTTTTTAAATGAAGATTCTTTTAATTTCTGTTCTACCTTTTACTGAAATCTTTACTTTATTGCCTAAAAGTTGATTTAAAGTTACAAATTCGCGTTGACAACTACCACATGCCATGTAGTTTCTATCTACTCCTATATACTTTCTAAATCTGCAGTATCTACGCCAACTATATTTGGCATTCTTTTTCTATTACTCATAATATGCCTTATAATCTCTAATTGCTAAATCAATACAATAATCTATTAATTTTGAGAATGGATTAAACTTGCGTTCTACAATAAAACCATGATCTTTCCAATAACTTGGATGTGCGTGACAATGATATACCTTTGGATCTTCATCCGTTTCATCCAAGTATATAAAACTAAATTGCGTACAACCATCTAATTGGTCTATCACAAAAAATGGACGATCAATTGTTTTATTACATTCTTCTAATTCATTTCTTGCCTCTTCCTGCATCCAATCATAGCCAGGCGCATCATAATGTGCTCCTAAATTTGGATATTCGCCTGCTATAACTAGAAATTCTCTATAAGCTTTTGGAAATGGATTTCCATTATTATACTTTTTTTCAAGTTCTTCGATTTGTAAAACAGTTAAGCCTCTATTATTTCTATTATATATCTGTGGCATATTCTTAAGTTTATTCATATATATTAATTCCATAGTTATATTATTTATTATTTATAAAATTTTCAAAGTCATAAGAGTTAAGGATTTCTGTTCTACCTATTACTGAAATCTTTACTTTATTGCCTAAAAGTTGATTTAAAGTTACAAATTCGCGTTGACAACTACCGCATGCCATGTAAATATTTTTTGAACGAATTACAAAATAATCGCCTTTATGAATATGGTTTTCAAAAAAGTTATAAATAAACTTAACTTCTGTATCATTTTTCCTAGTTAATAAATTATCATCTATAAGTTCCAGCTTATTAAATTCTGTATCTGGTATTGTGTCAATAAAATCAGTACTTATCTTTTTAGGCCCTGAATGAGCGAATTCTACAACAGTTTCTATTTTTTTTCCACCTTTATAAATATCTATTTCAAAAGCAGCAAAGTTAATTTTCTTTCTTTCAAGTTCTGGAAATTTATTAATCATTAATTCATAAAAATCCACTAGTTCTTTTTTTGTCATTTCTTTGAAAATAGATTTTTGGTATAAACGAAAAATTCTTGACCACCCGCCATCTTCTTTAGATATTGCAATTAATTTTTTTCTTTCTTTTAGATAATCTTCTTTAGTACGTTTTATAAATGAACTCTTTTTTTTCTTTTCAATACGTGCTTTTTGTTCGGCTTGTTTCTTACTAATACGTTCTTTTGGGGTTGGTTTACGTGTCGAAGTAATCTCATCTAATTTTGCTTTAATAAGATCCTCATCTACATTTTTAAAATTATCAACAGATGCTAAATCGTCAGGTGTAACATCTACTTTAATATCATCAATACCTTTTGTAAGAATATTAATTATATAATCAACAAAATTTTTAAATCCTCGACCTGCTACTTCTTTAAATTTTAACCATAGAGATTTAAAAATATTAAAAAGATCAGAAGCTCCTACGGTTACCGCAGATACAGTTTCTTGCAATATTATTTTAAGTAACTGTGCGACTTTTCCTGCTCTTGTGGAAATTTGTGCTATTACACTTGCACCTCCAGTAAGTAAGGCAAGTACGACGCCTACTATAATTTCAAATACTATATTGCCACAAAAATAGGCGATATCATACTTAGATAATTTATCAATCGTATCGCCTAATTTTGTTTTGATAGTATCCAATAATCGAGAAAGTTCTTTTTTATCTAAGGAACTGAAAAGATTTTTTATGCTTTCTATAAATGAACCTAAATTCTCAGAAATCAGGTCATACATATCTTCCATTCTTTCCATTACTTTACGAGCTTGAATGTAATGAGTGCCATTCATAGCTTTATCTGTATCTAAACCTAATTGAAATCCCAATACTTTATCAACACACCATGCTACTATCTCAAGTAGCATTTGGATAAGTGACATAAAACCATTTGCTACGCCCATTAAAAATGCTGTAAATATTTTTTTTGTTTCGGCAATTAGATCTTTAGCAAGCTCATACCCTTGCTGTATTATTGACTTTACTTCTTGTGCTTTTTTTATCAGATTTTGAAGTAATAATTGTAGTTTTGGTGGCAATGCTTTTAGAACGACTTCTTCGACAAATTTAACTGCATCTTTTTTTAGGAATTCTTGAACATTACTAGGTAATATTATCTTCGCTATTTTTTTTATTATCTTTTTATGGATATCCAAAATTTCTTCAATAGCTTCTTTAAATTCTGAATCATCTTTATCTTGTTGATTTGCCTCAAAATTATAGTCTTCTTCTTTAAACTTGTGGTTTTCTATTTTTTCTGCTAACCCTTTAATCCACCCTGCAGCTTTTTCATCAATACCGAATATTCCTTCGTCAGATTTTATATTTGTATTTAATGCATGTCCTAATGCGAAAGAAACTTCATCAAAATCTATATCATCATTGTTTGCCTGATTAAATACTAACTGATAAAATTTAGCTACTTCATTAAAAGAATTTAAAGTCCCTTTATTATTATGATAGTAATCATAAAAATTTACTTCGCTTATTCCGGCTATTGTTCTCTCAATATGCTTTTTATACTCTTTACCTAAATTGCATAATACAAACGTTCCAAAAAAGTTACTTTCATTGGGGTTATTTCTCTCAACGTAAAAATATGCTTCATAATCACCAATATAGCCTGTGGGTGAATTATACGTTTCTAACAAGTCAACTATATCATTATAATTATATATAAAGTAATTATACATATACTTGTTGTCCCCTAGTGCATTAGATAACAGTGGGGCATTTTCACTTACACAGATATTAGTGTCTTTCCTATATTTAAACATGGGAGAGCTAACAAATGGGCTTATGTATTCATTTTTTGGTTTAGTCAAGCCCCACAAGAAATTATTATTTAAATTATTTGGCCATGGTAGAGTTGAGTCCGGATTATTTAATATGTCAAAGATATCGTCTGGCATAATTGTTAATTTTAAAAAGTTAAAAAATGCCTGCCTCGCTCCGCTCTATACGAAACGAGACAGGTGGTTATACTAAGCGTATTAGCTTAAGCCGCGTTTGAGGCAGTAAAATTTATTGCTCTCTGTATGGGGCTTGATGAAAAAATACAAGGCATTTTGTGCACTGCTTGTAGCAAACATTTCGTTTTGCATCTCATTTTGGGTAATGGCTCTTATCGTACCGCCCGACGTGGGCACGGCAAGCAATTGTGCTAATGCAAATGCATGTTCAGTCCCGGTTTTAGCAGATGCCTGCGCCAGTATTTGTGATATATCGGGTGCACTGCTTGCCTGCAACACAATTACATCTTCCAGTACTGCCGTATGTGCGCTTTCGTCCACATTTTTTAGTATGCCTACACATATGCGC
>DAOQII010000030.1:0-14958 GCA_035339455.1 Chitinophagales bacterium | reverse complement strand
CATTTTTTCCTCCAACTTAACAAGGAGGTGGAATTAAAAGGAGGTGGTTCTATATCAAAAATCAACTATTTTTAATTGAAACGCTTTTCCCGAACTCAGGTTGTTCAATAAAAAATCCCGGGGTAACCAACCGCCGGGACTATCTTAAACCAACCAAATGAAATTAAACGATTTTCGTTTACAATAAAGTAACAATTCTCGTGCCAAAGTCCATTTTTGTTGGTTAATTTTCTTTTGATTCTTTAATTTTTTCTTCCAGTTTGCTCTTTTCTTCTCGTAGCTGCTTGATTTTCCATTCTTTCTGATTAACAACTTGTTTCACCTCCTCCAGCGATTCATTTACCATGGCGACCACCGTTTTGTGTATTTGTTCGCCTTCCTTATGGTCGTGATCCATGAAGGTTTCAATTAAGGCGTGCGTAACTTCTTTAATTCCTCTCGTATTTTCAGGATCTATGATGTCCTTCATGAGCTTGTCTATGGTATTAAAGGTGATATCGGCTACTGCACGATCCAGTGTTTCTTTAATAAAATTGCCCAATCCTGGAATATAGTTCAGGGTTTTTAGTTCTTTATTCTCATTTATAGACTCCCCCACAATTTTATAAGTGTATTGCTTCAGTTCTCCACGGTATTCCGTATAGGCAATATTAATGGCTTCGCCCACTCTGTTAGTCAGGTATTTTACAATTATCTCTTCTTTAGGTTTGATTACATTTGTTACAATTTTTTCAAAAAGAGGTGAACCTTTTTGCACTTCTTCCTGTGCCATGGTCAGCATTTTAACGATAACAGCATCACTCACCTCTTCCACCATTATATCTGATACAAATTTCGTTTTTTTAAAGACAAATGTCTTGGTTACATCAAATGCACCTAATCGTTGCAGGCGGAAAACCAACCCGAATAAACGAAGAAAACTAAATATGCTGAATGCCTGATTAATGGGGATGCACATTATTACATCATACCAATGTACGAAAGGATAAAACCACCATTTCGCATATTTTCCTCGGTAAATACTTCTTGCCCATCTAAATAGCAATTCGCAAACATATATGGCAACAAAGATTATGTCATAATTTAGGACGTTTGGATAAATATATTTTGCATACCAACTGTAAAAGGATGGCAAAATGGTATGTATCGCCTGGGTAAAGAAGTGAAACTGAAATAAATAGCCAAAAAGTAAATAAAAAAGATTGATGATGATGATAATCAGGATGGTTAAATCCATCCAAAACAAATGCGAGGCATCTGAATTGCGCAGTTTTTCGACATCAATTTTCAGCATTTTCCCGAGCTTAGTCATATTATCTTACTTTTTTAGTGAAGATAAGCATAAATTAAATGCCATGATGAATTGGGCTGATAAACTACAATTGCTGTTTGCAGGGTAAAAGAATTTTTATTAAAGCCAAAAGCAACAATATCACCGCAATACTATATAAGCCAAACGTCAGTTTACTGCTTTTATCATAATGCTGTTCATTCTCTGATTCGCTTACATTTGACCAGGCAATAAAACAATCAGCCACTAACCATTGCCCGAATAAGTATTTTTTATCATTTTGGTTTTGAATTGCCATACCAAAAGCCTCTAAGCTGTTGCGCAATGTTTCCGCAATGGAAGTTTCATTGAACAATGCAAATGTTTTTGCACCTACTACTGAGGCAGAACCTCCTATATCCCAAATTACAGGACCGGAGTCTACATCACCTTTTCCGCTTATTCCAATTTTATGTTCTCTTACACCATAAAGACCTAATCTTTTATCAAGAAAATGAATCTTGTATTTTGCAAATTGCTCATTGGCAAAATTAGTATCAACCTCTCTAAGAAAAATGAGCATTAAGCTCTGTGAAGAGCCCTTAGCTTGTTCTGTTATCAGTCCTGTTTTATAATCTGCTTTATGTGGAATTAAGCCGTCTTTATCTAAATTAGATTTCAGTTTTTGTATATATTCAGACAAGAAGGAAGTATATTTTGCAGGATAAATTTTATCGTGCATGGCAAGGGATGCCACCGCAACAATATTATCACAAGGCCAGCTCAAACCGACATAAGAAGCTAAAAATGTCTGATTGTTCTGTTCATAAGCATTCACTATGCTGTCACACTGTTGTTCATAACGAAGACTATCGGCATAACTGTTTTGTATTGCCAGTTTTTTAGCCAAAAGATAGTTTGTCCACCCTGCATAAAAATTACCATATTGAGGGCTTAGTTGCTTTGGAAATACTGACTTTCCTTTTGGAGAAGACAGTGCAGATGTGGCTTTGTTTATCTCATTTATGCCCATTTTCCGCATCTCCTTATCTTGAGTTTTCTGCAGAAAATCACACCATGTTAATCCATATAAGACATTCGAGAAAAAATAACCCTCGGGATAATATTGCTGCATTTTTTCTGCACCATGTTGCTCAAGCTGCTGCCCAATAAAATGCAGCTGTTTTTGCACTTCGGTATTTACACCATTTTTCCATACTGTCTGTTGAGCCAGTTTAGTATTCAGGCAAATGATATAAAAAATACTTATTACGCACAAGAAAATGAAGATTAGTCTAAGCCATTTTAGCATGAATTAAAATTAGAAAATCCTGTCCTTTACAATTACTAAGAATGGTTATTAGAAGGATTGCTTTTCTTAAATAATTATAATTAAAAGCTAAGATTAAATAATGACATTCAACTATTTACAAAAAAAATCACACTTGACTAAGCAGCATTATACAAAGAATGAATGCTAAAACTTGTGTTTTATCTTGTTATTTCCTGCAAATTTAAACCCATTATTGATGGCGAAAGTGGGATTGAGAATACTGACTACCATCTTTTCGTACCAGGTATATCCATTTCGGCTCATGCGTATGGTGCTGTAATGGAATAATTCACCCAATAAAATACCGGCGCCGGGTGTAACAATTAAATCTTGTATACTGGGCTGCTCGAAGCCTGCTTCTATGGTATACTCCCAGAGCCAAACACTTCCTGCACAGAAAAGTGCAGATTGCCATACATTAGCACCTTGCGAGCGGAGGGCGTTGTAATAGATTGTGCCCTGATAGGGATGTCCAAGATAATTGATATACCATTTATCATGATCGATGACCGGTGGTCCGGTATATGCACTCTTTAGCTGGTTTTTATAATTGGCTTTATTCCACTTACTTACATCTTCAGGCATGACTAAAAGCAATCCGGTAATCATTGAATTATATCCGAACGTGAAAACGAGTCCACGACCTAATTTTCTGCCAAATTTTGTTTCCTCATTTCTTAACCGACATCCTTTTTTGCAAATAGTATCTGCATGTGGAGGATAAAAAACAAACTTTCGTTTTACTGTGCTGTCAATACTGATAATTTTAGAGACCACCACTACGGTATCTGCAGAAAAAATAGTGTCTGCTGTTTGTGATTTGACGGGATTAAAACCGGCACACAAAATAAAACAGACTAAAATGAATCTGTATGACATTACTATACCCTTCACCAAAAAACATACCATTTGTCCATTTTAGCTACTATCGTTTTATTTTCAAATAAACCGGACAATGGTCGGAGTGTTTGACCTCCTGAAATATTTTTGCATCGAGTAGCTGGGTTTTTAACTCGTTAGTAACAACATTGTAGTCAATTCGCCAGCCTTTATTATTGTTGCGGGCATTAGCCCTGAAGCTCCACCACGAATATTCGTGTTTTACTTCTGCATTAAAATGTCGAAATGTATCAATAAAGCCGGAATCGAAATATTTAGTCATCCAGGCTCTTTCTTCAGGCAAAAATCCGGAGTTATTTTTATTGCCAACCGGGTCGTGTATATCTATTGCCTGATGGCAGATATTATAATCGCCGCTGATAATTATTTTCGGTCTGCTTTGCTTGAGCTCGTGGATGTAAGTAAAAAAATCATCCAGATAATTCATTTTTACGTTCTGTCGTTCCTCTCCACTGCTGCCCGAAGGGAAATAGGAATTGATAATCGTAATATCTCCAATATCCATCCGGATGAGCCGACCTTCGTCGTCATATTTTTTAATGCCGATGCCATTGTTTACAAAATCGGGTTTTAGTTTTGTAAGAATAGCCACGCCACTATACCCTTTCTTTTGTGCAGAATGCATATAAACATGGTAGCCCAGTTCTTCAAAAAGCTCTTTGGGTATATCATACTCATGTGCTTTGGTTTCCTGAAATAAGTAAATATCGTAGTTGGTTAGTTTTATCCAATTTGCCAAGCCTTTAGAAACAGCAGAGCGGACACCATTCAGATTATAAGAAATAAGTTCTAATGTATTTTCCATGTTGTAAAAATATAAATTTGGTATTGCTTTTGATTAACAACCTTTGGATATAAAAATCCGACGTATTATAAGTATTTTCACTACCGAATGAAGTTGCCGCAAATAACATTCCTTTTTGTGCTGTTAATAAGTGCATCTGCATTATTTGCACAGACTTTTATAGAAGGCAAGGTAGTAGATAAAGCAACTAAATCACCCATCAGCTACGCCAATATTTACATAAAAGGCTCTACTATAGGCACTACAACAGACGATACCGGCTATTTTCAGCTAAAGCTTACTACCTATTACGATTCACTGACGGCTGCGTTTTTAGGGTATAAAGAAAAAAGTGTGCCCATCTTAAAAAAGTCACATCAGATTATTGTTTTTGAGCTGGGAGAAGATGAAAATATGCTTGCAGAGGCGGTAATATATGCCTCATCTGAAAGTTTTGAAGATTATCTGATAAGAAATATCCTGTCGCACAAAGAGGCAAACGACAAAAAAAAGCTGGACAACTATAGCTATAAAAGCTATAACAAAATTGAACTGGATATAAAGAATTTTGGCGATAAACTTACTGAACGCAAGATACTGAAGCCGTTTAGTTTTATTTTTAACAATATTGACAGCACCTCAGAAGATGAGCCTTTTTTGCCTATGATGTTGTCTGAAACATTGTCTGAGTTTTATTATACCAACAAACTTCACAAAAAGAGAGAGATTATAACGGCATCGAAAGTATCTGGTGTTGAAGATGCCAGCTTTTCTGAATTTTTAGGTGCTACGTATCAGGATTTGGATATCTACGACAACCAATACAATATCATTCAGAAACAATTTATCAGCCCGATAGCCAACAGCTGCAAGACATTTTACAAGTATAAAGTAATTGACACCTTGGTATTAGACAATGTAGTACATTATAAGATGATGTTTGAACCCAAAACCAAAGGCGATTATACTTTTTACGGCAGCATGATTGTTTCAGAAAATAATTTTGCCATCAAAGATATGCAGCTTCGCATGGCACCACATGTCAATATCAATTTTATTAAACGCATAGAACTCAACCAGAAATTTGATTTTGTCGACAATAAATTCTGGATGATAACCGATGATAATCTGCTGATAGAATTTCGTCCGTTGGAGAAAAAGCCGGCAATTGTTGCCCGAAGAAATACAATTTACAGAGACTTCAGAATCAATCAACCCTATAATGACTCGGTTATCAATAAGCTAAAAGAAGAGGTGACTCTTGATGAGAACACAATAAAAAAAGATGCAGCATTTTGGGATACTTCGCGCTATATAAACCTGAGCAAAAATGAAGCCGCTGTTTACCACATGATTGACACACTGAAAACAATAAAAGCTTATAAAGCTTACAGCGACATCATTCAGCTACTGCTCACCGGCTATTATGATGTGGGTCCGGTAGAACTGGGACCGATACTTAATGTAGTCAGTAATAACAGGTTGGAAGGCTGGCGGTTTCGCATGGGCATCCAAACTTCAGAGAGCCTGGTAAAATGGATGCAGGCAGGCGCTTATCTGGCTTATGCCATAAAAGATAAGCGTTTTAAATACGGGGCATTTGCAGATTTCCTGATAGATAAATTCCCCAGACAAACAATAGGAGCAAGCTATATTGATGATGTGGGAGCCACCAGCCGCACAACTGATTTGCTTTCTGAAGATAATTTTCTGAATGTGGTTATCAGGCGAAAAAAAGCACCGTATATGGTGATGTATATGAAAACGGCAAAACTCAACTATACGATAGAATATAAACAAGGCATGAGTTTGTCTTTCAGTATGCAAAATCGCAGACTCGATCAGGGTACTATTCCATTTAACTATGTACACAACTATACCAAACAAGGTGTTGATTATTCCGATACGATTAATCATATTAATCAAACAGAATTTGTCCTTAGAGCTCGCTGGGGTTTTGGTGAAAAGTTTATCAATAAAAATTCTCTATTCAGAAGTTCGCTTAATGCAGGAAATATTCCGGTTCTGCAATTTGAGTATGTTGCCGGTATACCGTCGGTTTTCAAAAGTCAGTTTACCTACCACAAACTAACCATAGCTTTTTCGGATATTATAAAAGTGAATACTGTCGGACGGTTTGAAATGAGATTCCAAGCCGGCAAAGTTTTTGGGAAAGTGCCATTCTTATTGTCTGAAGTACATTTGGGAAACGATACATATATCTACACCAATACGGCTTTCAATCTGATGAATCCGTATGAATTTTACAGCGACCAATACCTTCAATGGAGCTTTATACACCACTTTGATGGTTTCTTCTTAAACAGGATACCGGGTATACGTAAATTAAAGTTGAGGGAAGTGATACAGACTCGTGGTGTTTGGGGCAGTGTATCACAAAAAAACACGGAATTAAATGCCACCAACTCGTTCATACATCCCATAGGCAAAGTGCCTTATATTGGGGTGGGTTTTGGATTGGAAAATATTCTGAAATTTTTGCGATGGGATGTAATGTGGAGGGTTACTCACCGAGATAATAGCAACGCACCCAAATGGCTGATGACTGTCGGGTTTAATTTTAACTTTTAATTATTCGGAAATAACAACGCATATTTTATAATTTTACAAAAACAAACAACAAGACGTGTTCGCTAAAGATTGCATTGATACTTCTATACCATATCTGAAACCAACAGATACTGCAGGTTTTGCATTAGACATGATGAGTGAGAACAAAACTTTGATTTTGCCTGTAGTTAAAAACCATGTGCTGTTGGCTATAGCAGATGAAAATAATCTGCTGGAGGTGGATGATAATATTTTGATTGAGCATTTTATCAGTTCAGAAGAATCTCCAATTCATTTTGCAGAAGGCTTACATATTTTTGATGTGCTCAAAAAATGTGCACAATGGAATAATTATTTCATTCCCGTGCTGAATAATCATAAACATTATTTGGGTATGACTTCGCCCAAGCATATTTTGACAGCATACACACAATATTCTGCACTTAATAATCCCGGTGGTATTATAGAATTGCAAATGGATGCCAAAGATTATTCGCTCACAGAAATATCTAAGATTGTAGAGTCAAACAATGCTATGATTTTACACAGCATGATTTCTACACAAAAAGAAAGCTCACAAATTATAGTTGCGATAAAAATCAACAAAAGCGATTTGCAAGACATTCAGGCTACTTTTGAAAGATTCGGATATACCGTGGTTTCCGTATTGCATCATTCCGAATATGAAATGCAATTAAAAGAAAGACTCGACAGTCTTATGCGTTTTCTCGAAGTTTAGTGTTGCTTTAGTCTGTTTAATCTTACAAACAAACTATTGCTTATTTCCGTAATTACTATAGCCACACACATAAACAACATAGGAAAATAGGTGTACGTATAACGCACTTCAAAATTTTTATTGACATACATAATGATAAAGAAAGTTGAAGATACATAAAGTAAGGTGATCCAAAATATGTCTTTGTATTTCTTATAAAGAATTAAAAGTAACGGCAGTGATATATAGCAGATAATATTAAATATATATAAATATAATTTCAAAAAGTAAAGTAAGGGATTGCTCTCATAATTTTGAAGAAATGCCAAAGTGCTGGAATTGCTTTGAAAAATAAGGCTTTTGGCATATTGTAATGGTACTAAAACATAATGATAAAAAGGTGCTTGTTTAATGAATTCTGTCTTAAGTTGATTAAAATTCTCGATACTTTTAGCTTCCAACTGTGCTAGGGTGTCTTTATGAACATGATTTATTTTGCTGTAATAGTAATCATAAAGCGAAAGGTAAGCATCTCTTACGTCTTGTCGTTTGTTTCCTTTCCATGCCGCCGATGGAGTTTTTTGTAGTAAGGAGTCTGTAAATTTGTATTTATCAGTTTCTGGTTGATAGATTATCGTATGGATACAGGCATTGCTGATAATTTCTGAAGAATAATCACCCGGATTCATCCAGGAGGCTATCCAGTATTTCAGGTGCATATTAGGCATGCCGTAGTCCATTTGATCTCCATAGTATTTTTCCAATAAGATGATATCACCGTTTGTTTTTTTGTAATTATGTATCATCCAGGGCAAGAAAAACAGAATACTGCCCAAAACAAACGCAAGGCCATTATAAAGTATCTTCTTTAACGATTGTTTTGAATAATAGATCAGCAAAAAGAGTACAGAAAATATGACAAAAATTGAATTCGGTCGAGTTAAAACCAAAATTGAAAACATAATGCCGGAACAAAGCCAGTTTTTTATGGTATTATTTTGTTTGGTACGGGATAAAAAATAAAGAAAAATGCAATTTAATGCAGGGCTTACAGCTTCTGTTATCGTATAAGATAAATAAGTAATAAACGGCAAAAATGTGGCATAAATCAAATAGGTAAGCAAGGCTACCTTTTTATTGCCAGTAAAACGGAAGGTGGCAATATACAATAATACTGCAGAGCATGCATATAAGAGCATCTGGGTAATTTTTATTGCCTTAAAACTTCCCGCTTCGCCAAACACAACATAATGCAATCCATAAAACATAGGATACAGAGGCGTTCTTCTTACAGCATTCAAACGAGAGGTAGTGTCATACGTAAATTCTCCTGTTTTCAGATAATTTTTGATGTGATTGATGTACCAGTAATTGTCTATGCTATTAATTGTTTGATTGTGAACGAGGCTAAATCCGGAAGTAATATTATTAACTTGACGATTAGTTCTTATTTGCTGTATATTAACGGTATTAATTATCCAACCCAACACTAATGAATTAAAGAAGAATGTAATATATAATATGCTATCTGCTTTAATTTTGCTCATGTTGATGATTGGTAATTTTATCTTTCGCAACAAGGTATAAAATTTGTTACAAAGTAGTCGGATGCAGAAGAATTATTGTGTGTATCTTTATCGCAATAGATTACAAGCAGGAATAGATTAATTACCATTTGTGTATTTAACAATATTATCCATATTTACGAGTTTGGAAGGTCATTTAAGTGGGCAGAAGCTTTATTTAAATGATATCATCTTCGGATTAATCTTCGGTATCTTTTCTTATTTAGTAGTTAAAAAAATAGCAGATACTTATTACAAGAACACTATCTTTTATAAATACTTAATGACTTTTTATAAGGTAAAAATTCTTAGTACTATTTTTTTCTATTTAATTTTTGCATTCTATTATAAAGGTGGAGATACTTTTGCTTATTTGCATAATACCTTACAGCTAAGAAAAATTTTGTCTAATGATTTTAGTGCTGCAATGGCAATTATTTTTGATCCTCATTCCTTTAAAGCACTTTATAATATGAAAGGGATGATGATAGAAGATGGTTTATATATGCTTGATGACAGTACACATGTAATTATTACTTTTGGTTTCTTTGTTGGTTTTCTTTGTTTCAACTCATATTTCGTCTTTTGCCTTTCTTGCTCAATGGTAGCCATGTATGGTTGCTGGAAGTTGTTTCAAACATTTGTAGAACTTTATCCTCACTTACATAAAGAGTTAGCCATCTCTTGCTTATTTATTCCATCTGTTTGTTTCTGGGGTTCGGGTTTCTTAAAAGATCCTATTTGTATAGGAGCCTTGGGTGTGTTTACTAATTCACTGTATTACATTGCATTCAAGAATAAAAAAGTCTTTATAAACATCATTTTATCAACAATATCAGTATACTTAATATCTAAAATTAAGGTTTATATAGTTCTTGCATATGCTCCTGCTGCATTAATATGGATAATCTCGCGAAACAAAGATCGTATTAAGAGTAGTTTCTTAAGGGCTATTTTCGCTCCACTACTATTAATTTTAGGTCTTCTCATGGGGCTTGTTTCACTCCAACTTATGGCCACATTTGCTGATAAATATTCATTTGAAAATATGATGAGAACAGCACAAGACACTCAAAACTGGCTGGTTTATTCTTCTCAAACGGCCGGAAGTACCTCTTTCTATACATTAGGAAATATTGAATATACTCCCTTAGGGCTTTTAAAAGTTTTTCCTGCTGCCGTAAATGTATCTCTATTCAGGCCATATATATGGGAAGCCAAAAAGCCCATTCTTATGATTTCGTCAGTAGAAGGTATTATTACTATGGGATTTACTATATTCTTATTATACAAGTCTGGAATCTGGAATACTATTAAACAAATCTTATTAAATCCGGATGTTTTATTTTGTATGGTATTTTCTATCATCTTTGCATTTGCTGTAGGATTTACGAGTTTTAATTTTGGAGCCTTGGCCAGATATAAAATACCTTTTATGCCTTTTTACTATATCGCGCTGTTTATTCTGGCTGATACAAGTAAAAAATCAAAGCCTGCTTCATTGCCTCCAAAAAAACGATGATTTTTACTATTTTTACCTTGCAAAATTAAACAAATGAATATCGCAGTTGTAGGTACGGGTTATGTAGGGTTGGTTTCAGGTACTTGCTTGGCCGAAACCGGAAACCATGTTACTTGTGTAGATGTGGACACCGCTAAGGTTGAAAAACTTAAGGCGGGAATTATGACTATCTATGAACCCGGTTTAGATGTTGTTTTTAATCGCAACATTAAAGAAAAAAGACTTCATTTCACTACAAATCTGGAGGATGCTATATCAAATGCCAAATTAATCTTTCTTGCCCTACCAACCCCACCGGGAGAGGATGGCTCTGCTGATTTGAGATATGTACTGGGAGTTGCCGAGCAACTCGGAAAACTTATTAAGGAATACAAAGTTATTATTAACAAGAGTACGGTTCCAGTAGGCACGGCAGAAAAAACGCGTGAAGCTATTGCAAAAAATGCAACCGTTGAATTTGATGTAGTTTCTAATCCTGAATTTTTAAGAGAAGGCGTGGCTGTTGATGATTTTCTTAAACCTGATCGTGTAGTAGTAGGTACCAGGTCAGAACGAGCCAGAAAATTAATGGAAGAACTATACAGACCTTTTGTCCGACAAGGGAATCCAATTATTTTTATGGATGAACGCAGTTCTGAAATGACAAAATATGCAGCCAACTCTTATCTGGCCACACGCATTACTTTTATGAACGAATTGGCGAATTTGTGCGAATTAACCGGAGCAGACGTAGAAACAGTAAGGCAAGGCATGGGTACTGATAACAGAATTGGAAAGCGATTCTTGTTTCCGGGTATAGGATATGGTGGCTCATGTTTTCCCAAAGATGTGCAGGCACTGGCTAAAACAGCTGAAGAACATCACTACGATTTCAAAATCTTAAAAGCCGTGATGCACGTAAACGACAGACAAAAGCATGTTTTGGTTGAAAAAATTTTCAACAAATTCGGGAATGATTTATCCGGTAAAAAGATTGCCATTTGGGGATTGGCATTTAAACCCAATACAGATGATATCAGAGAAGCTCCTGCATTGTATATTATCGAAGATTTATTAAATGCCGGGGCTGAAATCGTTGCTTATGACCCTGAAGCTAAAGAAAACGTAAAAAGATACTTCTCCGATTCCCCTAAGAAAAATAAACTAAACTTTACAGAAGACTATTATGCACCATTAAACGGAGCAGACTTTCTTTGTATTTTAACAGAGTGGACAGAATTCAGGACACCTGATTTTTCTAAAATCAAATCATTACTAAAAGAAGCCGTAATTTTTGACGGCAGAAATTTATATGATCTGGATGATATGAAAAGTGAAGGCTTTTATTATAACAGTATAGGTCGAAAAACAATTCAAGCATAAATATAAATAAACAACTTATCATGTCAGAAAGAAAGAGAGTATTAATTACAGGAGCCGCAGGTTTTTTGGGATCGCATTTATGTGATCGGTTTATGGCTGAAGGTTATCATGTAATCGGAATGGATAATCTGATTACAGGAAATATTAAAAACATTGAGCACTTGTTTCCCTCTAAAGATTTTGAATATTATCATCACGATGTCAGTCGCTTTGTACATGTTCCGGGTAAATTAGACTACATTTTGCATTTTGCTTCACCTGCATCACCTATAGACTATTTGAAAATGCCTATACAAACTTTAAAAGTAGGTTCATTAGGTACACATAACTTATTAGGTTTGGCAAAAGAAAAGAAAGCAAGAATGCTAATTGCCTCCACCTCTGAAGTATATGGCGATCCAACCGTTCACCCACAACCTGAAGAATACTGGGGCAATGTCAATCCAATTGGACCGCGTGGAGTATATGATGAAGCGAAACGATTTCAGGAAGCTATAACTATGGCTTACCGTAATTTCCACGGATTGGAAACTCGAATAGTCCGCATTTTTAATACCTATGGTCCGCGTATGCGCCTCGATGATGGAAGAGCATTACCCGCATTTATGAGTCAGGCACTAAATAATGAAGACATCACTGTTTTTGGAGATGGTTCTCAAACACGATCCTTTTGTTATGTATCTGATTTGGTAGATGGTATTTATCGTCTTTTGTTAAGTGATTATCACTTACCTGTAAATATTGGAAATCCGCAAGAAATTAGCTTATTGGATTTTGCAGAAGAAATAATAAAACTTACCGGAACTAAGAGTAAAATCATTTATCAGCCATTGCCAAAAGATGATCCTAAGCAACGCCAACCGGATATTACAAAAGCAAAAGAGATTTTAGGCTGGCAACCAAGAATAGACAGAAGTGAAGGATTAAAGATTACACTTGAATATTTTAGAGATGAACTTGGAAAATAAAATAGTTACAGAGCACCAAACCCCTCCGGTAAATCTTTCACAAGCAGATATCTCTCTTTTTGAACATGAATTCACTTATCAGCACACCAGACCAGTATTAACACCGTATCGCTCTGTTTATTTTAACTCACTTGGTTATATATACAATAAATACAGACTAATCTTTTTTAAAGATTGTAATAAAATTTCAGACCGTCCTGCCTATGTTAATTTTATTAAACTTAAAATTTTACTTACAGGCAGAATAGATGCTCCTGCAATATCTATTCATTCAATTTGGTGTGAGGGGTATTTTCATTGGCTCACTGAGTCTCTGAACAGACTAATGTATATTATCCAATCCGGATATCATTTGAATGATTACATCTTATTACTCCCGAAAAAATACCTTGGCTATTCATATATTAATGAATCCCTCAGTCTGTTTGGGTTTAATCTAGAAAACATTATGCCTATTGAAGAATATGGTAATTATTTATGCAAAGAACTGCTAATTTGTCCCCCTTTGGCTATTCCCGGAAGATATGACTATGCTGTTTCGAATACTGCCAGTGAATATATGCTCATGAAAGCTGGTTTAAATAATTTAATTGCGGATAGGCGCGTATATATATCCAGGCAAAACTCTCCAAAAAGAAAAGTAACGAACGAACTTGAGCTCATAAAATTACTTAGGGAATATGATTTTGAGATAGTAGAAACAGAAAATATGACCTTTATCCAACAAATGTCATTATTTAATTCTACAAGATGGCTGATAAGCATACATGGTGCCGGCCTTACTAATATGATGTTTATGCAAAAGCATACGAACATATTAGAGTTTAGAGAAGAAAATGACAAATGGAACAACTGCTATTTTTCACTCGCTTCAGCTCATAATTTAAATTATTACTATTTAAAATGTAAAAAAGAAGGGGAACAAAAGGATCATGTAGGCAATTTGGCTGTAAATATTCAAGAACTAAAGCAATTGATGGATTTGTATATTTAATTTTATAATGAACTTACAACAAACCTATCATCGTGCACTTAATTTTGAATTTCTCTCTATAGAGGAGGGTATATTTTTGTTTGAAAATGCCCCTACAGCTGAGTTGATGCAAATTGCACATCAACTTAGGCTCATACAAAAACCTGATCATATAGTCACCTGGCAAATAGACAGAAACCTCAATACCACTAATGTCTGCATTGCCAATTGCAAATTTTGTAATTTCTACCGCAAACCCGGACACGAAGATGCCTATATTACGGATATCGGCACATATAAACACAAAATAGAAGAAACCATCCGCTGGGGTGGCGACCAGCTCTTGCTTCAGGGCGGCCATCATCCTGATTTGGGTTTAAAATTTTACACCGACTTATTTAAACAACTCAAGCAACTTTATCCCACGATAAAATTACATGCATTAGGTCCTCCGGAGATTGCACATATCTGCAAATTAGACGGGGTAACACATACTCAAGCTTTGACCGAATTAAAGAATGCCGGATTGGATTCTTTGCCCGGTGCAGGTGCTGAAATTTTAAACGACAGAGTACGCAGATTGCTGGCAAAAGGAAAATGTAGCGGGCAAGAATGGTTAGATATTATGCGTGCAGCCCATCAGTTAGACATTACCACTTCTGCTACCATGATGTTTGGGCATGTAGAATCTGTTTACGAGCGTATGGAACATCTGGTTTGGCTTCGTGAGGTGCAAAGCGAAAAACCAACACATGCCAAAGGTTTCTTGGCATTCATTGCCTGGCCCTATCAAGATGAAGGCACCCTGCTGAGACGTATGCGCAATATTCGCAACAGTGTAACACCCGATGAATACCTGCGCATGGTGGCAATTAGTCGTATGATGTTGCCCAATATAAAAAACATCCAGGCGTCGTGGTTAACGGTGGGCAAACAAACAGCACAACTCTGTTTATATGGAGGGGCTAATGATTTTGGCTCCATCATGCTCG
>DAOQII010000029.1:1741-15163 GCA_035339455.1 Chitinophagales bacterium | reverse complement strand
GAAGTAAACGTAGTACCGGCTTCTGCTAAAAATGTATGCGTTTCTTTCAGACTATTGAGTGCTGCATCTTGCAACGCATTAAATTCTGTTGCAGTTGGACGATTAATAGTGGTTTCATTTTTTTTGCAACTGTTCAACGACACGATGCTGAAGATGGCTACAAGAGCGATGGCGATTTGTTTTTTGATGGATGTTTTCATTTTTTTAGATTTAATTGTGATTGAATTTTTTTCATTTTTTATTTCCTACTCTGTTTCGCTTTTCGGTTTCGGCGGCATTTTTTTATTTGGAAAGATGTCTCTGCTTCATCATCTTTATCAATTCGCGCTGTTTGATGATGTAAAATTGCAGGAATAAGAAGAGGTAAAAAATTACAAATAAGCGGAGTATTGAAGCAGATAAAACAAAAAAACGAGCCCTAAAGGACTCGTTATAATATTTAACTGATTGATATTCAGTGTGTAAAATTGGTTACGGAATTTTACATTCTTGAAAAAAACAATCTTTTAGAAGTTAATAAAAATTAGAAACAATAGAAGTTGCATCATTATTTACTTGAACATTTACAGATTTTTTTGCCCCATTCTGATCACCGCTTATTTCTATTAATTGAGGCTGATCTAATGCGAAATTCAATGTCAGATCAGTTACTGCAACACTGGTAGTATTTGATACAGCAGTTGTAAGATTAGTAATTTTTACTTTCCAAGAGGTATTATTAGCATCAGACCAAGCTAAAGTACTAGTTGCTGTCGTTGCATTCACTTTTTCTGCAAATACGTTAGTAATTGAAAATGGCGGACATGGATTGAAGGTAGTGAATAAGTCAGGCATGTTTCCAATTCTAGCATTTACCGAGCCGGTATTACATGGATTAGTCGTATCTACTGGTATTTTATTTCCTGTAACAGTAATACGATAATTATCAGTTAATACTATACTATCTGTTAGATTGTGGTTTGTCGTAGTTCTGGTAGTCAACACCCCGGTGTTTAAATTGCGTAATAAGATATTCCAGCTGGTATTCTCGTTATCTACCCATTCTAAACCTAATATACCCTTAGAAGATAAAGTGCTGTTTCCCGAAATTTTTGTAAATTTAAATGGGATAGTTTCTGTTTTGTTTTTCTTGCAAGCAAGAAATAGGGTGAATACTAAAAATGATAATAAGATTCTTTTCATAATTGTGAATTTTTTTATAAATGTACAAAAATGTTTAATACAAAGCTATATGAAATTATTTTTTCTTTGAATCATGAAGAAAAAAAACGCCTTTTGAAATTTCTGGCGGATTCGAGCATATACAAAGATGCAGAATGGCAATTAATCAACTATATAATTATATGCTTGCAATCAAAAGTAATGGATGAAAATGATTTGGAAAAGAAAATAATATTTGCAAAGTTGTTTCCGGGAGAATTATATAATGAACATAAAATCAACAAACTTATCAGTGATTGTAATAAATCAGTAGAAATGTTTATTATAGCTGAATATGTTGAACAAAGGCAGTTTTTACAAAAAATGGCTTTGATAAAATTTTATCAAAGAAAAAAAATGAACAGATACTTTGAAAGTGAAATAAAGCAAACAGCACAATATTTGCTCAAGACGAAAGAAAGCTTGCAAAAATTGAATGATAAAGTACAATTAAATGAAATAATAAATGAACAAAATTCGCAATCAAATTTTAGACAAGCAAACTATATTGAATTCTTAGACTCGTTATCTTCGTTTAATAAATTGGCTGAGACGAAGTATAAGAATGCAATTCTAATCAATAATTATGAATATGTGGAAATTGATGTAAATAATAATATCTTATTTGATTTACATCATCAAATTAATAAATTACTTCAAAATAATTTATCTGTAGAGGATTTTCATAGATGTTTTGACTTACTAATTTCCCATTCAGAGCAAATAGAAGGATATGAACTTAAAGATTGTGTGATTATATTAATTTCTATAGCAATAAAACAAGTACACCAAAATATAGACGGTGCACAATTACGGCTCTTTGAATTATACAAATTTCTGATAGACAATAATCTAATCTTAGAAGAAGATAAAACCATCACTTCTGCTATTTATAAAAATGTAACTACTATAGGATTGTATTTACAAAAATATGATTTTGTAGAGCAGTTTGTAGAGGAATATAAATACAATTTAAATGAACATGAACAAGAAGATGTTTACAGCTATAATAAAGCTCATTTACTCTATTATAAAAAAGAATACGAACTAGTTTTGCAACTTATTAGTACTACAAAATATAAAGATGTATTTTATCGTTTAAGCTCCAGGGTGCTGCTGATTAAAACCTATTTTGAATTAGAGAAATCGGATGAAACGTATTTTGATTTATTGGCAAACAGTGTCAATGCATTTAAAAAGTATGTATATACAAATGAAGAAATTAATGATTATTACAAAACTCGATACAAAAATTTCATAAAGTATGTCCTGAAACTTACACAACTGAACAGGGATAAAATTCAAATACAAAAGTTTATTGATGAATTAATTTCAAACAAAGATATTATTGAATATGCATGGTTGCTAGAAAGTGCCAATAAATTATTGTAGAAAAAAGCCATTCCATAAACTTTTGCTGAAAATATCCACTAAAAGAAGTATACTTGTATATCTCTATGGAAATTAATGCGGAACAGGAAAAAGCAGCGATACTGAAAGACTATCGCCAGTTGTTGCGTTTGGCACAACCAAGAATGCAGAAAGGCGATAACAAACGCTTGCGTCTTGCCTTCGAGATGGCTGCTGATGCACACCGCCACATGCGCCGCAAAAGCGGTGAACCTTATATCCACCACCCGATCGCTGTAGCAAAAATAGTGTCCGGCGATATCGGCTTGGGTACTACTTCCGTGATTGGTGCATTGCTGCATGACACTGTTGAAGATACCGACCTCACGCTGGACGATATCAAAAAAGAATTTGGTGCTACCGTGTCAAAAATTATTGACGGCTTAACTAAAATCAGTAAAATTTCGCATCAGACTGAATCTATTCAAGCGGAAAACTACCGTAAAATCTTATTGACACTCAGTGATGATATACGTGTGATTCTGATAAAAATTGCAGACCGGCTTCATAATATGCGTACGTTAGATGGGCAGAGCCGAAAAAATCAACTGAAAATTTCATCCGAAACGATTTACCTCTATGCGCCATTAGCACATCGTTTGGGCTTATATAATATCAAAGGCGAGCTTGAGGATTTGGCGATGAAATATACCGAAACGGAGCAGTATAAAGAGATTGCCAAAGGTTTGGAAGCCACTAAAAAAGACCGCACAAAATATATCAACGATTTCATTCGTCCTTTGCAGGAAGAGTTAAACAAGGCAGGATTACATGCGCATGTTTTCGGCAGACCTAAATCCATTTCTTCCATCTACAACAAGATAAAAACCAAGGGCGTTTCATTTGAAGATGTGTATGATAAATTTGCCATCCGTGTAATTTTAGACTCGCCGCCGGAGAAAGAAAAAGAAGATTGCTGGCGTGCTTATTCTATCGTAACCGATAAATATTCACCTTCACCCAACCGTTTGCGCGACTGGATTTCGCATCCAAAAGCCAACGGTTATGAAAGTTTGCATACCACAGTAATGGGACCGGGAGGGCAGTGGGTAGAAGTGCAGATTCGTTCCAAGCGCATGGATGAGGTGGCAGAAAAAGGATTTGCAGCCCATTTTAAGTATAAAGAAAATAAATTCAAGCCTACCAATAATGCAGAAGAAGCCATCGAAAGCTGGCTGATGCAAGTGCGTGATTTTTTGAAAAACCCCGATAGTAATCCGATAGAATTTATCAACGATTTTAAACTGCAGCTTTACCATAAAGAAATTTATACGTTTACGCCAAAGGGCGAAATGAAAATATTGCCTGCCGGAGCTACTGCACTCGATTTTGCCTATGGCGTGCATACCAATGTGGGCGATACCTGTATCGGGGCAAAGGTAAACGGCAAACTGGTGTCTATCAGTCATGTGCTGCACAATGGCGACCAGATAGAAATCATTACTTCCAAAAAACAAAAACCTAACGAAGACTGGCTAAATATTGTTACAACATCGAGAGCAAAATCCAAGATAAAAAATTCATTACGCGAGGAGAAAAAGAAAATTGCCGAAGACGGAAAAGAGATTTTACAGCGCAAATTCAACCAGCTCAAACTCACGTATGATAATGAAAATATCAACTTTCTTATGCATGTTTACAAGCAGCCGAGTTCGCTGGATTTGATGTATGCCATTGCAAAAAACAATATCAATTTAAGCGAATTAAAACAGTACAAAAATGCTGGAGGACATTTAGAAGTTGAGCGACAAGAGAAGCCTGCAAAAGAAAAACAAGAATACGAATATCAGCCGGAGAAAGAAATTTCCGGGGCTTCGGAGTTGGTTATTTTTGAGCAGTCGGGCAGTCAGTTTCCGTATGAGTTTGCCAAATGCTGTAACCCGATTCCAGGAGACGATGTGATGGGTTTTATCTCTATAAATGGGATGATAAAAATTCACCGTACGGGATGCAATAATATCATCAATTTAGCATCTAAATATGGCTACCGCATTATCAAAACGCGATGGACATCCAAGACGACACCTACATTTTTAACTACCCTAAAGATGAAAGGACTCGACGATATGGGTTTTATCAATAAGCTGACTAATATTATATCTACAAAGATGAAACTCAATATGCAGTCTATTTCTATAGAGACGAACGAAGGTATTTTTGAGGGCGTAGTGAAGGTATATGTAAAAGACAATGCGCAAGTTTCAGATTTGATTCGGAATATCAAATCAATAGAAGGCATTAACTCCGTCATACGCGAAGAAATTTAATTCAGTTTTTAAAAAAAATATCTTGTGCAAGAGGTAAGATTCTGTTGGAGATGTATTGATAGATATGTGTAGAAGCAATTTTAATCTATTTTTAAAAACCAGATAGTGTATTTATTTAAGATTCCTCCTTTTTTTTATCTACTAAATATTTTTTAAACCATTTAATTTCGTGTTCATATAAAGCTCTAGGAAAAATTTTATAACAAACTAAAATGCCATTCCATTCTTTATAAACTAATTCTATTGGATGATTGATTTTATTATTTATATTTTCAGTATTAGGCATAATCTGTAAGGAATTACAATCCACCATTTTTAAATATTTACATAAATCTGAAAATTCAATTTCGTTTATACTGTCTATCTTTAAAATATTTAAGATGCTGTATTTTTTGTTGATATTATTCTGTATTGTTTGAATATTTGAAGTTGTATCAAGTATCCAAAATTCAACATTTTCATTATTTAAACTAATGTATTGAATACTATCTAAATGTTGTCCTATGTTTCTGATAGAATCAAAGATGCATTTATTGTCTTCAAAATTTGAGATTAAATTATGTTCTAATTCTTCATAACTTGCCCTCTTAGAATGTAAGCAACTACAAAAAATTATTGAGCTGAAAACATAAACAGAAATCTTTTGAATTTGGTTTCTAATAGACTTAAATCTTGAAAAATATTCATTACAGGTACGCGAACTTTTAGAATACTTCTTTTTTAGAAGATGATAATAAACAGTCTGTTTATTTGTATAAAAGTTGTACATCATTGAGAACTTTTTATTTGAAACAGAAAGCTTTTTGGTCAGAATAAATTACTCTTTACTCTTCCATTTTCATTCCATACTGCTCCCACTCTTCGGCACTTGGTCCATATACTCCAGGAACAATTAATCCGGCTAATCGCATCAAAACGGTAAGCTGCCCGCGGTGGTGTATTTCGTGCTTTAACAGAATGGAAAGGGTAAGCGCATTCGACCATTCCATGCCGTACAAATTATTGGAGTCTTGCAAAGAGGCATCTGTCCACTTGGCTTCCATTTCTGCCAATAAAGTAGCTGCGGCTTGTGTATATGCAGTGGCGAGTTGTGCCGCTGTAATGCTCGTGTCTTCTGCTGGGTTCTTTATCTCCATCGGAATGTCCAAGCCTGTTTTACTCATCATCCCGAAACGGTATGCGCAATATGATAAGCAAGTCTGCCAATAGAACGCACCTTTCCGTCAACGGTTTTGTATAGACTTTCGGTAGTAAGCACGTTCAACAGTTTTAGGGTGGACTGACATTCCATTTTGTACTCCTCAGTAAATTCTTTAATCGTATGATACATGTTGTTAGATTTTGTAAAAGATAATAAGCAAACAAGATAAAAAGAAAACTATGATTATGTACCACTACTAAACTATCAAACTACCCAACTATTAAACTATCTAAAAAGTTAACGACACTACGTGTTTTTTTTATTAACGAATTATTTACCATTAAGGCATTAAGGAAATTAAGACTATGTATGCGGAAAATGCCACTACGTGGTTTTCTGATAAGAATAA
Source organism: Chitinophagales bacterium (assembly GCA_035339455.1). Taxonomy (GTDB): domain Bacteria; phylum Bacteroidota; class Bacteroidia; order Chitinophagales; family JADIYW01; genus JADJSS01. The sequence continues at coordinate 8,736 of DAOQII010000029.1, read as the reverse complement.
AATTTGTACCACTACTAAACTATTAAACTAATTAACTAATCCACTAATGAAAGGCATCGCCACTACTTAGCTTTTTTGTGTTTGCCATTTTACTTCATATTGCGTTTCAATTCTCTGCTTAACTGTGATTCGCTGATACCGAGTTGTTTTGAAATCTGCTTTTGGGTAACACGAGGATATTGCACATTCACAGCTTCTATTTAGTATATCTGTTTAACGATTAGGTGTTTCATATTGTATTTTTTTGGCGAAAGTACAATATTATACCATCCATTAAGAGCAGGGAAGATAACCTCATCCATGTTTTGAAAAAAGTCGTCTTATGCCCAAAAAAAATTGCATTTTACACTTGAATTTAGCTCCCTATTCAGATAATATTCAATTTGTAAAAGAAAACAATAAAAAAACAGGTGGGGATATAAAGATTCATGGATATGACCGAATCTGGACTGGTAAGTTTCATAGATTTTATGACTGTAGCATTGGATGTATTTGTGTTACAAATACAGAAATAAAAGAATTGTTTGATTATGTACAGTTTGGAACCCCTATCGAAATTCTTCCATGAAAATCAATTTTATTTAACACGCACCATCTTCTCATACATCTCATGTATCATACCATCACCCAGACCAACTTTAGGTACAATGAGGTGGTCGATGTTTAATCGTTTCATGATAAATAAGAAAATTTTTGTTGCCGGAACAATTACATCTGCTCTGTCTGGGCGGAATGCATATTTAAGTATGCGTTCATCTAAAGACATGGGCTCAAGTGTGTTAAGTGCTTTTTCCAAATCCTTGTAATCCACACGGTCTTTTTGGTTTTTGACAAAATGATTCAAAATAGAGTTGATATTCCCTCCCGAACCGATGCCGACAATTTCTGCATATTTTCCTTTAAAATGCTCTAACCAGACTTCGAGTTCTTTCCAATTTTTTTCGCTCACTTTTCCCATTGCCATCCTCAAAGTACCGATATTAAAAGACCATTTATCAATCAGCTTGCCGTTTGACAAAAAGATGAGCTCCGTACTTCCTCCACCTACATCAATATATAAATAGTTGATAGAATTTTCTTTTGAGAACCGTTCCACATGGTTGGATAAAATATATTGCGCCTCTTTTTTACCGGATATAACCTGAATTTCAATGCCCGTTTTGCGAAAGATCTTGTCAACGATTTCCTTACTGTTTTTTGCATCACGCATGGCAGATGTGGCACAAGCCATTACCTGCACGGGTTTGTGCACACGAATCAGGTGCTTAAAAGCTTTCATCGTGCTGATGAATTCTTTTTCTTTCTGTTTGGTAATTTTGCCTTCACTGAAAACCTCTTCTCCTAAACGAAGAGCCACCCGATACATAATATCTTTTACATATTGTGTTCCGTGCGGGGTTTCATACACATTGACAAACACCAGACGAACTGCATTGGAACCAATATCTATAGCGGCAAATTTCATAATGCTTAAGCTTGTTTTTTTGGTTTTGAATTACCTACAAAATATTTCAAAAAGATAATTTCTTTATCGGTCAAAAAACGCCATTTCCCTCTTGGTAAATTCTTTTTAGTTAACCCACCATAAAGTACTCTGTCTAATTTCACAACTTCATAGCCAAGCTCTTCAAAAATACGACGAACAATACGGTTTTTTCCGCTGTGCAATTCAACGCCGACATGTCGGTCATCACCTCTGGGCAAAGTATAATCTATTTCGTCCACTTCGGCCAGACCATCTTCCAGCTGCACACCTTTTTTTATTTTTAATAAATCTTCGGGCTTCAGCGGAATATTTAATTCCACCTGGTATACCTTAGTAATATTACCACTTGGATGCGACAGTTTTTGAGCCAACTCGCCGTCATTGGTCATGATCAAAACTCCCGTGGTGTTACGGTCTAAACGACCTACCGGGTATATTCGTGCGTTTTTTACAGTGCTAACCAAATCCATCACTGTTTTGCGGTTATGCTCATCGGCTGTAGTAGTAAGCAAGCCCTTAGGTTTATTCATCAGAATATAGACCTTGCGCTCATTTTCCACTTTTTTGCCTTTAAAACGTACATCATCTTTAGCTTGCACCTTGTAACCCATTTCGAGAATGGTTTCTCCGTTAACAGTTACATAGCCTTCTTTGATGTAATCATCAGCCTGACGACGGGAACAGACCCCTGCATTGGAAATGTACTTATTTAGTCTTATTTCTTCTGTATCGGCATGATGATCTTTGGGTGGCACAAAACCACTTACGGTTTGCTCAATTTTTTGGGCAAACGGATCATTGTTTGGTCGCTTGATAAACTTTTTCGGTTTCTGGAAACTAGTTTTGTGATGCGACGGAGTCGGTTGATCCGACAGACGTTCTATTTTCGGTCTCGATATTCTCTTTCTCACCTATTTGATTTTGAAGTTCTTCAAATTCTTTTAATTTCGGCAGTTCGTCTAAAGCATTTATGCCGAAATAGTCTAAAAATTGTCGGGTTGTTTTATACAACAACGGTTTTCCGGGTTCTTCACTGCGTCCTGCTATTTCAATCAATTCTTTCTCCATCAGTTTTTGGATGGTATAATCAGCATTGACGCCGCGAATGGTTTCTATAATATTTTTGGTAACGGGTTGCTTGTAGGCAATAATAGCTAATGTTTCTAAAGCAGCCGTTGTAAGTCTTTTTACAGTATTGCGGTTCAGGTAAGAAGACACAACTATATGATAATCGGCTTTTGTCAAAAACTGATAACCGCCTCCCGTTTCTCCGATTTCGAATGGAAACAAGTCATTGGCATATTTATCTTTAATCACTTGAATAATACCTTCTACCTCATCCGTGTTGAGCGGAGTATCGTTATCTTTATTCAAATGCTTCAATAGTTCTTCTGCCGTAACCGGAGCTTCCGCTGAGAAAATAATAGCTTCAATATTTTTCTGTACATCTTCCACGGGGGCAAAGATAATAATAAAGCTGAAATTATAAATTAAATAAAGGGTCACCTCTCTTTCAATCTGTATTTATTGGGTACGAATGCAAATAATTGTTAAAACCTATTTTCATAAAAAAATAAATGCAACATTGTTGCGTTTAAAATTTAATTAAACTTACCAACATGAGAAAACAAACCATTATTTTGGCATTGAGCATAATAAGCATGCTGAATGCCTGCAAACCTAAACAGAAATTACAAGAAATGACAGCTGTTGAGGAAGAAACATTTCAAGATATTCAGTTAGCAGCTCCAAAGGCTGATGCATTATCCTATCCTGAATGTTGTAAAATCAGTGAGACAAATTATGCTGAATTTAATACAGAACAGTACGACTACCAACAAGAAAACGGTTTTAAAACTGCCAAAGAAAATCCATTATCTACCTTTAGTATTGATGTAGATAGAGCTTCTTATTCTAATATCAGGCGCATTTTAAACAGTGGGAAATTGCCCCCTAAAGGTGCAGTACGCATAGAAGAAATGATAAATTATTTTACTTACAACTATCCTAAACCTGTAGAACAACCCTTCTCCATAACCACAGAGTATGGCAGTTGTCCGTGGAATAAGGAACATCAGATGGTACTTATTGGCTTACAAGGGAAAGCTTATGAGGAAGAAATTACTCCTCCTTACAATCTAACATTTTTGATTGATGTATCCGGATCGATGGAAGCTGCAGACAAACTACCTTTGGTAAAAAAAGCTCTTAAACTATTAACGGCTAGAATGCGGGTTAAAGATTGTATATCAATAGTAGTATATGCCGGAAATGCGGGATTGGTTTTAGCTCCTACTTATGGCACTGAAAAAGATAAAATTTATAATGCCATTGACGAATTAAGTTCAGGAGGTTCGACAGCTGGTGGCGAGGGAATAAAATTAGCCTATAAAACGGCAAATTTGAATTTTTCTAAATCGAAGATTAATCGCGTAATTCTTGCAACAGATGGAGACTTTAATGTAGGCGTTAGCTCAGATGATGAGCTTGTGGGACTAATAGAAAAAGAACGAGCAACAGGCATATTCCTCACAGTTTTAGGTTTTGGAAGTGGAAATTACAAAGACTCAAAGATGGAAAAACTGGCAGATAAAGGCAATGGTAATTATGCCTATATAGACAACGAGCAAGAGGCAAAGAAAGTGCTGATAACTGAAATAGGAGGAACATTGCAAACTATAGCAAAAGATGTAAAAATTCAAGTTGAATTTAATCCCGAAAATGTTAAAGCCTATCGACTTATTGGTTATGAAAACAGAGTTTTAAATAATGAAGATTTTAATGATGACACCAAGGATGCAGGAGAATTAGGAGCAGGGCATTGTGTTACTGCGCTTTACGAAATAATTCCTGCTGGAAGTACTGAACAGGTTCCTCAATCAGACCCCTTAAAATACCAGCAGGCTACAATTCAGGCAAGTAAATTAAATGAGCATGAGTTATTAACTGTAAAATTCAGATTTAAAAAACCGGATTCAGATGAAAAAAGCATACTTATGCAACAGATAGTGCATACTTCAAAATTAAACAAGACAACTTCTGCTAATTTTTTATGGGCAACTACAGTAGCAAGTTTTGGGATGCTGTTGTCACATTCAGATTATGCGGGCATACTCAGTTATAATTCACTAAAATCATATCTAAAACAAATTAATATTGCAGATTTGGATGAAAACAAACTGGAAATGATAAATTTGATTGAAAAGGCTGAACAATTAGGAAAGAATGACTAAAATTTCCAAATAAACACATCATATTACATCACTAATGGGAGTATTTCAGTAAAAAAACCTGAAATCCTCCTTTTTAATTAACAAAAATTAAGTCTTTTGTGATAAATATACTATATTAGGTTCTTAAAACTCACTCAACTAATTAATAAACTTTTAGAATGGTAAAGATTTTAAGAACTTTCTTATTAGGTATTTCCGTATTGCTTACATTAAATATAAATGCTCAAGCAACTTATATTCGCCCATGTTATAGCATTAATGCAGGTTTAGACTCATCCATTTGTGCTATTAACTGTGTTACGATTAACAGAACTGCAATTCCACAATATCTAAATAAAGCGACAAATACATATGTTGTTCAACAAATGACTATGCCCAGTCCCTTATATAACAATACGGGTACAAATGTCATTGTAAATACCGATGATGTATGGAGTGGAATAGTTAATATTGGGTTTAATTTTTGTTATTTTGGAAACACATATAATAAATTAGTTATTGGTGCCAATGGTATTATTTCATTTAATACAGCCTATGCTAATGCATATTGTCCTTGGTCTTATACCGGGGGTATTCCTGATGCCACAAAACCTATAAATTCGATAATGGGAGTATATACCGATGTAGACCCCAGTGTTGGATTCAATGCAAACCGCATCAATTATTATACAGAAGGTGTTGCACCTTGCAGAAGATTTGTAATTAATTACTATAGAGTACCAATGTATAGCTGTAACGCACTCTTATACACCACTCAAATCGTCTTACATGAAGCGTATAATATTATTGATGTAATCGTTGTAAACAAACCCGTTTGTTCCAGTTGGAATGGTGGTCGAGGAATTATTGGTATACAAAATGCAGCAGGCAATACTGCATTTTCAGCCCCTGGCAATAACCCCTCTACCTCAGCAATTTCTAACCAATGCTGGCGCTTCATCCCTAATGGAGCACTAATGCAAAGTGTATCATGGTATCAAGGGGCAACACAGGTTTCCAATACTGATGTACTTTCAGCCAGTTTATGTCCCACATCATCTACTGTATTTGAAACTCGTCTTTTAAACACCAGATGTGATGGTTCTTCTGTAACTGTTACAGATACTGTCAGATTTAATGTTAATTTGGGAGGGGCTAATGCCGGAGTAGATAAAACACTTAGTTGTATTACACCAAATATAACTATTGGAACCCCGGCTCAACCGAATACGAATTACACTTGGACTCCAGGTGCAGGGCTTAGTAATCCTAACATTGCTCAACCATCAACCAATACACCTAATACGTATATACTAACAGCTACAAACACTATTACAGGTTGTTCAGCAAAAGACACAGTAATTGTTGGGCCAAAAACTTTTCCGGTAGCAGATGCGGGTCCGAATAAAACGATAACTTGTGCTAATCCATCTATACAGATTGGCACAACTTATGTACCCGGAATATTCTATGCATGGTCACCGGCTACCGGTCTATCTTCTACTTCAATAGCTCAACCTTTGGCTTCACAGCCACGTATGTATTATCTCACTGTTACAGATTCTGCTACGGGATGCACGGGTACGGATTCTGTAATGGTTACAATAGATACAATAAGACCAACTGCCGATGCAGGTTTGGATAAATCTATTTCTTGTACTTTTCCAAATGCACAAATAGGCACATCTGCTATTGCTGGAAATTCGTATACATGGCTGCCACCTACCGGACTCAGTAATCCAAATATAGCTCAGCCAATTGCCAGTTCGGGTGGGACATATATGCTAACCGTTACAAAAAATTCAAATGGTTGTACGGCTACTGATAATGTATTAATTACTGCAGATACTATTAAGCCAACGGCTAATGCAGGCTTGGATGATACCTTAACTTGCTCTGTGCCGAGTATTGTATTGGGAACTACGGCTGTTGCAGGCAACAGTTATGTTTGGTCACCTCCATTAGGATTAAACAATCCTAATATTGCTCAGCCTACGGCTTCGCAACCCAATACTTATACCTTAACAGTTACAAAAAACGCCAACGGTTGTACGGCTACAGATGCTGTTACTATATTGAGAGATACCGTTAAACCTATTGCCAATGCAGGTAGAGACTCCTTGTTGACATGTGCTGTACTTTCAATACCAATAGGTACAACCGCTGTGCCGGGAATGAATTATACTTGGTCGCCTAGTGGTGGTTTGTCCAGTTCTTCATCGGCTCAACCAAATGCTTCTCTACCGAATACCTATACTGTTACCGTAACCAATCCGGTGAATGGTTGTTCTAAATCA
>DAOQII010000029.1:0-1641 GCA_035339455.1 Chitinophagales bacterium | reverse complement strand
GGTTGTCTAGTTCTTCAAACGCTCAACCGAATGCATCGCAACCGAATACCTATACGGTTACCGCTACAAATACCACCAATGGTTGTACGGCTACGGATCAAGTAGTTATTTCACAAAATATTACTCCTCCTGTGGCAAATGCAGGAGTAGATAAGACGCTGACATGTACCACAACCTCTGTAATTCTTGGTACAACTGCTCAGGCTAATACAACTTATTCTTGGTCGCCTGCAACGGGACTATCCGGTACAGCAATAGCTCAACCGAACGCATCACAACCGAATACTTATACCCTTACTGCAACGAATACTACGAATGGATGTACAAAATCAGATGTAGTTATTGTTTCACAAAACATAACACCACCACCTGCAAATGCGGGAGCAGATAAAATTATTACCTGTGCACAACCTAAAGTAAGCATTGGTGTTTCTACAGGAAACTTTACTTATTCATGGTCGCCAAGCACTGGATTGACATCACCCAATACTGCAGTTACTTTATCTGATTCTGTGGGTACGTTCGGTTTAACGGTAACGAATCCGGTAAATGGTTGTTTTGCAGTTGATTCGGTGACCATTACTATTGACACCATTCAGCCTGTTGCGGATGCCGGAGAGGATATTCAATTTACCTGTCCAATTTCGCCTGTGACTATCGGTTCTCCAGATAATCCGATATTGCGTTACGTATGGAATAATACTTATGGTATCAGTGCAACCAATATTGCCCAACCGACAGCAGATACGGCTGGAATATTTGTTGTTAGAGTACAAAGTACAATAAACGGATGCTGGTCTAAAACCGACAGTGTAACGGTATATTGGAAAAATTGTGCTTGCGATGTTTTTGTTCCTGATGCCTTTTCTCCTAATGGCGATGGGGTAAATGATGTTGTTAAACCGCTTAAAAATTGTGATGATATTTCTAATTTAATGTTTAGAATTTTCAACCGATGGGGTGAACAAGTGTATCAGTCCGAAAGTTTTGATGAAGGGTGGAATGGATTCTTTAAAAATGAAGCACAGCAGATGGACTCTTATATTTGGACAATATCTTATCACGATGTACTCTACAATAAAGATGTATTCCTGAAAGGGGTAGTCACTTTGGTGAGATAGTTTAATAATAAAATTCAGCAAAGAGTATAAATTTCACTTTCATTTTATATTTTTGATTCAAACTTAATTGCAAAGACCGCAAGTATGTTTGTTTATTTATCTCTGATATACATCTACATCTACATTTACATTCTATACACATCCTCTAAAAAAGTGTTATTTTTGCGCCATGCAACATATACGGAATTTTTGTATCATCGCCCATATTGACCATGGAAAAAGCACATTGGCCGACCGACTTTTGGAAGTAACGAAGACTGTTTCCGACCGTGATTTACAAGCTCAAACCTTAGACGATATGGATCTGGAGCGAGAACGTGGAATTACGATAAAGAGCCATGCTATTCAAATGGACTATCTGCATACGGATGGGCAAAAGTATACACTCAACTTAATTGACACCCCAGGGCATGTAGACTTTTCCTATGAAGTATCCCGTTCTTTGGCCGCATGCGAAGGTGCATTATTACTTGTTGATGCAGCACAAGGCATTCAAGCTCAAACTATTTCAAACTTATAT
>DAOQII010000028.1:0-15209 GCA_035339455.1 Chitinophagales bacterium | reverse complement strand
TTTACAGACAGCAGATACTAAATATATCCTGCAAAGGCGAAACGAAATGGGATGAGTCTGTCGTAATAACAGATAGTGGAATGGAAAAGCTGAATGATTTGGAGGCAGATGGTATTTTGCAATGGCAACCCGGCGAACTTAAGCTCACACATATGGGTTGGGGATTTTTGCGCAATGTCTGTGCTGTTTTTGATAAACGCATGAATGACGATCGTCAAAAGCAGGATGCACCAAAATTTAGTCAGGCAATTTAAACCATAATCATGCAACTATTCATCCTGATATTTGCAGTCGTACTTATTCTTGCCGGTATTTATTTGTTTATTACACAAGCACATCGTTCGGAGGTATGGGAATACACGGCAATTGCTTTTCAGCTTATAGGGATAGTGGCTTTAATTACTATCTGGCAGATGCATTATTTTATTCCGGATGCTTCAGCCGGGAAAGACATGCTTTATTCATGGATTTATCAATGGGTGGATGAAAAGCTGAACATCTATTTAAGTGCTTTTATCTGTCTGGTTTATGTGGTGTTGCAATATTATGGACAACAACTTTATCAGCAGTCAAAAATAAAAAAAGATGGAATTGTGGTAAATGCTCGGGTAAGAGCAATTGAAAAGAAAGAGAAAAAAGCAGACCATATCAAAATTGAATATAAGGTACAAGACAAAACTATAGTAAAGACGCTCATTAAATCGAAGCACGATTTTGTGCCGGAGCAAGAAGTGCCTGTGATATATTCAGCATCTGCACCTACCATTTTTATGTTGAAATCGGATGAAATGATTTAATGTTTTTTATCTCCATTTTAAGGTTTCAACAAAATGCAAAACATCTTCACGGAAGTATTGAATACAAGGTGCTAATGAATCTGCATTAGGAGGGGAGAAAAAATAAAGTGAACCTCTGATGAAATTTTTTGTACTGTCGGTTACATAAAATTGCACGCCACTGGCAGCATCACCACCCACATCATATAAGATGCCGGATACATGCGGATTTTTTCCCGTAATTTGGGATTCATCTATATAGTCAGCTTTTAAGGTATGCTTGAAAGTAAGTTTATAAGAATCGGCAATGAGTTTGTCTAAGGGGTTGCCGGCATTAATTGCCGTATAGCTTAAATAAATTTTTGCTTTGTATTCCGGAAAAATAATATTAAACCAACAGGGATGATTATGTATTTCCTGCATATCCGTAGAGTCTTTTTGTATAGCACCAATGACAGGATATTCAAAAGTAAACGGACATTCGTCACAGCTGTATTCGGTGTATTTTCTTTCTGCCGGAAAATCTATTCTGAAATAACCCGGCTGTTTGGGCGTGTAATTCGTTTTACACGAAACCAAAATAAACACCATTATTAAAAAGAGCAGAAAATGTTTCTTCTTTACCATACTACAAATCTACATTAAAAGAGATGAAATTTTATGCTATACTGATTTTCACACGAATAATCCGCGTTATACTAGCTTCTAAGATAAGGAACGTGAACTTTCCATATTTTATTTCGTCACCTTCTTTTGGAATTTCATTATTGAGTTCCAATAACATACCGGCTAATGAATCTGCAGTGCCTCTTATTTCATCAAATGTTTCCGTTGGCAAGTCCATCACTTTGCATACGTCATTCAACGCCGTCTTGGCTTCAAAAATGTAATTATTATTATCTAATTTTTTGAAGTCTATTTCGGACGCATCATCAAACTCATCCTTAATATCGCCAATGACTTCTTCCAGTACATCTTCGAGAGTTACCAAACCACAGCAACTGCCATATTCATCCACTACGATGGCAATATGAATATGTCGCTCTTGAATATCTTCCAGCAAATCATCTATTTTTTTATTTTCAGGAACAAATAAAGGGGGGCGCATCAGTTTTTTCCAGTCAAAATTATTTTTCTCATGTAAGTATTTCAATAAGTCTTTGATATAAATGATACCCGTAATTCTATCCATATCATTTTCAAAAACCGGAATACGCGAATAGCCTGATTCTCTGACAATAGTAAGCAAATCGTGAAAATTAGCATCATGATCTATGGCCACCATGTCAATGCGCGAGCGCATAATTTGTGACACATTAAGATTGCCAAATTTTACGATACCTTTTAAAATTTTAGTCCTCTCCTTACTTACTTCTGTGCTTTGTGATTCAGTAATTTCCAATGCATCATGTATATCTTGTGCAGTAAGGGTTTGCTTGGCTACGATTAATCTCTTTTCTATTACATCTGAAAATTTCATCATCAAAGTAACAAATGGAGAAAATATTTTATCCAGTATGTTAATTGGGTATATTACGGCTCTGCATACCTGATAGTATTTTTGTGTGGCATACAATTTTGGAATTACTTCAGCAAATAATACGATAATAAATGTTTCAAAGCATAGTTTTATAATAAATAACAATGTCGAATGCTGATGGATAAAATCTTCTCTGATCCATTGTTCCAGTAAGGCTTCAAATAATAAAACGATAGCGAGAGTAAAGAGAGTAGTCGTTAATACAAAAGTTGCAATAAATCTGTTGGGATTTAGAATGTAATGCAGTATTAATGCGTCCGTTTTATTACTGCTCTGTTCCAGTCTTTTTACTTCAGCATTGCTGAACATAAATATCGCTACTTCTAATGCACAAAGAATTGCAGTAAATGAGAGTAAGATTAAAATTGCAATACCATATACTGCGTACTGAATTTTAAATGGATTAAATATCTCATTCCATGAATAAAACTCAATATTTAATAAGAAGCTACATAAGGGGATGCCGTCGTCCAAAATACATCAATTACATTAAACAATTAAAATGGTAAATCATCATCAAAAGTCGGTTCGGTCAAATTTGTATCTTGAGCAGCATGCGTATCATCACCACTGCTTTTTTGTGCATCTCCAAAGTTAACGATGCCAGTAGTTTGTCCGGATGCCTCACGTTTTTCAAGCAGTTGGAAGTTTTCTACAACAATCTCTGTCGTGTAGCGTTTATTGCCATCCTTGTCATCCCATGAGCGAGTGCGTAATTTGCCTTCAATAAAAACATGACTGCCTTTTTTCAAAATTCTTTCGGCTCGTTCTGCTATTCCTCTCCACATCACGATGTTGTGCCATTCCGTTGTTTCAGTATAGCTGCCATCCTGATTTTTATAAACCTCATTTGTAGCAAACGGAAAATTACATACCGTAGTTGTTGCATTTACTTTGCGTACATCAGGGTCTTTTCCCAAACGTCCGATTAAAAAAACTTTGTTAAAACTCATGGCATTCCTATTTAAATCAAAATTGTTTTCTTTGATATTAGTCAATAAACCTCCATACTAAGATAGAAATAATTTAGCTTGTTGCAAATAATTTCTGATAATTTTCGGAAAAGCATAGTTTTCCAGGGTGGTTATTTTGATTTTTTTAAACTGAAGTATATCAGGAAAGAATTGCATAAGCTTTGTTTTTTCTTCTATTTCAAAAAAATCAGCATGGATAATTTGATGAGAAAGCTGCTGTTTGTCGGTGTAAACAGGCTTTAATTTTTTGAACCGAGATTTATCTTTTTCCGATTTTATTTCCACAAATGGAAATTCATATAACCCTTTCCAGATATCTTGCTGATCACGTTGTACAATATACGTATAGCCTTTGTTTTTATAGACAAAAAAATAAAACTCTCGCTTTTGCATGCTTGTCTTTTTGGATTTTACCGGAAGTTCTCCGATTTTTTGCATAGCCAATGCTTGGCATTCATCCTGAAAAGGGCAAGCTTTGCATAAAGGGTTTTTAGGTTTGCATACTAATGAGCCAAAATCCATGATAGCCTGATTGTAAACAGACGGATTTTTTTTATCCAGCAATTTCTGGGCAATAGTTTCAAATTGTTTTTTGCCTTGGTTTGTATCTATTGGAGTAAAAATGCCATAAACTCTGCTTAAGACCCGATAGACGTTGCCATCTACTACTGCATGCGGAAGTCCATAAGCAAAAGATGCTATAGCTGCTGCGGTATAGTTGCCTATACCTTTTATTTTTTTAAGTTCTTCGTAACTTTTTGGAAAATTACCTTTATGTTCATGTAAAACCTGTTGTGCAGAAGCATGTAAGTTTCTCGCTCTCGAATAATAACCCAACCCTTCCCATAATTTCAGAACTTCATCTAATGGTGCATTGGCCAATAAATTTATTTTCGGATATTTTTTTATGAAAGCCAGATAGTAAGGCGTTCCTTGTTCAACTCGTGTTTGCTGCAAAATGATTTCACTTAGCCATATTTTATAAGCATCTTTCGTGTTTTTCCAAGGTAAATTGCGCAGTTTCGGATTATACCATTCCAATAATTTTTTAGAAAAGGATTCCATGCAATAAATATAAACGGAATATTAGAAATTGAAAAAACGAATGCTAAAAAAAATAAAAGTATGGAGCCGTTACTCATGCTTTGCTTGTACTATTTGATACGAACTGCTGTCTGTCAAAACAAAATATTTGGGGTTTAATTGGTCATAAGCAAAGTTTCCCCATTTTGTGATGAATATGTTCTTGCTGTCTTTTATCCAGTCGTATTCATGTGGTGTTTCTTCAATTATAACACTGGTCGTTGACTTGTATTTTAAAGTTGATAAAATCCAAAACTCATATGGACTGCCCCAAGCCATACCCAATGTATCTAAGGGTACATCTCTTACCGGTAAAATTATTTTAGTCTGATTTGCAGATTTTGCCTTATCCATAATACCATACATCCATCCTATTCGTGCTGTATAGGGTGTATGTGTTTGATAAATTTGTATCAAGCCGACAAGTAGTATTAACAATAAAAATGCATGTATAAGCATTGTGTTTTTTATGTAATTAAATAAGCTGTAAACCAGAGGCAATATGATAAAGACAGAAAGCGGAAGGTATAAGTTTTCGATATAAAATAATTCAGCACCCTGCGGATAATTTAAGTTGACTAGTGCTATATATAAAAGACAAACTGTGACTAATAAAACAGCTAACAGATAATTTCTTTTTATTGCCAGCAAAAACAAGCTAAAGCAAAATATAACTGCCATCAAGTTGTAATGTTTCCACAGGTTATTGATGAATAATTGATGCGACGGATAATGAAGCATTATATGCCATTTCAACTTTTTCGGGTTTAACGATGATAATGCTCCTGCATCGTAATTGCTTTTCAAAAGAAAATACTTTGCAATAAATAAAAGCAAAAACAAGAGTGTGAGCCAAATAAGTGATTTGCGCTTTCCTTTTTGCGTAAGGAAGAAAAATACAACTATGTATAAAAATGGGAATACGATTACAGGATGAGAAAAAATGACCGGCAACAGAAATAGAATAAGCATAACAGCGTGACGAATTTTACTAACTGATGAAGTTCGTTTTTCTATGTAAGCAATGGGCAAAAATAAAAATGCCACTCCGGGTATAAATTCAGAACCGGTCCAGTAGAACGTATGGCGTATTTGCAAAACCTGTAACAGCAATAAGCATGCTGCCAAAAAATAATTTTTGAAATAGAAAACGATTACCAGAAAAACACAAAACTGCACTAACACAAATGAAAATGAATAGAACGCTGAAATCACGTACAGGGACTGTTCACATTTTATAGCAAACAGTGGAAGCATTTGAGAAAAGGCTGCAGTATAACGATAATTGAATATGGCAAATTTTGCTGTACGGACGAGCGTAAATAAATGAAAGCTTAAGTCAGTAAATGCAATGCGCTCTCTGAAAAAATAAAATGAAAAAATGGCTAGTATTAGAAAGGAGATAATCCCATAGAAAAGAAATAAGCTTTTGGATTTCATTTCTTATTTATTGCATATGAAACAAATCTTCAATTCCTGAAGGTTGTTCACAAATAAAGCCTTCTGCATAGTCTACATTAATTTGTTTGCCAAAAACTTTGTCTTTAGATAATACATAATCCAGATAATTTTTTGTTGAAATCGGCGTTTCTATTTCCGTGCTTTCCGGATTGTAAAACTGTGTGGAAAATGCTTGTATGCAGGCTAGTTTTTTTTGAGCATAAGCTGAAATATCTATCGCAAAATCTGGTTTTAAATAACTTTCCTGTATGTAGCGGAATAATTTCTTTGCTCTCCACAATTGCTGCTTTTTTCCATTAGCTTCAGTTTCTATTTTGATAAGACCGCTTAAAAAATTTGCTCTTGAAACTAAATCTCCCCCGCGTTTGTGGTCGGGGTGTCTGTCATAAATTGCATTTGCCAATATAATTGCCGGTTGGTATTTGCGTATCACCGTGATGACTTTTAAGAGATGCGCTTCATTGATTTCAAAGAAACCGTCTCTAAATTGCAAATTTTCTCTGACTGTAATGCCCATAATTTCAGAAGCTTTTTTTGCCTCCTTGTAGCGAGTGGCAACAGTACCTCTGCTGCCCAGGCTGCCTTCTGTCAGATCTACAATTCCTATTTTGTAGCCTTTGTCAATATGCTTCATTAATGTGCCACTGCAAGATAATTCCACATCATCAGGATGAGAGGCAAATGCCAGTATGTCAAGTCTTAATGCCATTTTTGAAATAATATGCAAAATACGATTATTCTATTTGATATTGTAATTTCAGCAGATTACTGTAAAGACCATTTTCCGTACTGCTGAGTTCATCATGTGTACCCTCTTCAACAATGACACCATGATTCATGACAAATATTTTATCTACGGTGCGTATCGTAGAAAGCCGATGGGCAATAACGATAGTCGTTCGGTTTTCCATTAATTTATTCAATGCATCTTGTACTAATTTTTCCGATTCAGCATCCAGCGCACTGGTCGCTTCATCTAATAATAAAATTGCAGGATCTTTTAATATAGCACGAGCAATGGCAATACGTTGCCTTTGCCCGCCGGATAATTTTACTCCTCTTTCACCAACAATAGTATCAAAACCATCGGGGAATTTAAGGATAAAATCATATGCATTTGCTTTTATAGTAGCTTGTTTTATTTCTTCATCTGTTGCATTTGTCTTGCCGTATGCAATGTTCTCCCGGATAGTACCACCAAACAACATCACTTCTTGCGGAACTAATGCGATATTGCTGCGCAACTCTTGAACATCATAATCGTAAATATTTTTTCCTGCCACTTTGATATCGCCACTATTAACCGGATAAAATCGAAGCAGCAGCTGTAATATGGTAGATTTTCCTGCTCCGGATGAGCCGACTAAGGCTACTTTTTCTCCATTGCGGATGTGCATGGAGATGTCGTGCAGTACTCCGGTTTCTTTTCTTGAAGGATAAGAAAAATTGACTTTATTAAATTCGATTTCTCCATTTATTTTTTGCAAAGGTACTTGTTCTATTTTTGTTTCTGATGGCATATCCAAAATGGAAATAATACGGTCTGACGAACCTAAAGCACTGATGATTTTGCCATACAAATCACCCATTCCTGCTAGCGAACCTCCAATAAATACGGTAAAGAAAATAAAACTCAAAAGTTGCCCAACCGACATACTGGGCTCAACATGCAAATAAAAATTATGAACATAAATACTCGCTTTATACAATACCATAATTAATACGGTCATTACGCCCACGATAAGAAATGAAATAAAAGCTCCGCGGAAAAGCGCAGCACGCAAGGCCAGATCTTTTACTGCTGTAATACTTTTTACATACCTATTGCTTTCAAAATATTCATTGACATACGCTTTCACTACATTGATATTGTGAAACGTTTCATCCACTATTATATTCGACTGCGCTAAAGCCTGCTGTGTTCTGCTTGCATTGTTGCGAATATATCTTGAAAAAAATAAGGCCAATAAAACTAACACCGGTATCGTGCATAAAATAAAAAAAGTAAGTTCTTTGGAGGAAACAAAAACATAAACAATACCAGCTAATAAGGTTACCACTTGCCGTAAAAATTCAGCAATATTTAAAGAAAGTGCATCTTGTACATTGGTGATATCACTGGAAATACGGCTGATAAGTTCACCCACTCTATTGTTCTCAAAGAAAATAATGGGTGATGTGATAGTTTTATTATAAACAGAAGACCGAATGTCTTTCAACACGCGTTCGTTGGTTTGGGCAAAAATGTAAATTCTGAAAAATGAAAACACACCTTGTAATACGATAAATACCATAGTTACTTTTACGATATCCCAACTCGTTTTGCAATCAATCAGATATTTGCCGTTTATTTTAAATAATTGTACCGGAATACCTTGTGCGGTATCTGCCAATCTGGGCAATAGCATAGGAAGAATAAGCACCGTAAGACTTGAAAGTACGAGAAAGAGCAAGCCCAGATAAAATGAATACTGATAAGGTTTGATAAAGCTGTAAACCTTTAAACTTTTCTTTAGAGAATCTTTGGATATTTTTGGTCGTTCTTTACTCGAACTAAAAGGTGATGCCATTTGAAAAAAATTGATGCCAAATGTAACCAATTTTAAGTACAGTACAGGGTTGTAAGACCTAATAAATTGTTAATTAAACACGGACACAGATGTCTTTATCTAGTAAGTATTTCTTTAGATGTGGGATACTTATTTCTCCAAAATGAAAAATACTGGCGGCTAATGCCGCATCAGCTTTAGCTTTAAAAAATACATCTTCAAAATGCTTTTCATTGCCTGCGCCACCACTGGCTATCACTGGAATATGCAGGTTTTCTGAACACCATAAGGTAATGTCTAAGGCAAATCCGTTTTTCGTGCCGTCATGGTTCATCGAAGTTAATAAGATTTCACCGGCACCTCTGTCTTGAGCTTGTTTTACCCATTCCTTTGTTTTTAATGACGTTGGCGTTCTGCCACCATGAACATAAACCATCCATTCTTCATCTTGCTTTGTGTCAACAGCAAGCACAATGCATTGAGTACCAAAATGGGCTGCAAGTTCATTGATTAAATCCGGATTTTTTACCGCAGCAGAATTTACAGACACTTTATCAGCACCGGCATTGAGCAAAGCATCTACATCTTGTAACGTAGAAATTCCTCCACCAACGGTAAAAGGGATATTGATTTTTTCTGAGAGCCTGCTCACTAATTCAACTAAGGTCTTTCGGTTTTCAACGGTAGCAGTGATATCCAAAAACACCAACTCATCGGCACCTTGTTCCACATATTTTTCAGCTAATTCTACAGGGTCGCCGGCATGGATTAAATCAACAAAATTTACACCCTTCACCGTATGTCCGTCTTTGATGTCCAAGCAGGGTATGATGCGTTTAGTCAGCATGCAGCTTGTTTTTTTGATAGTTTAAAATAGCTTCCCGTGTTTCAGCTTCGTACAAGGCTTTGCCAACAACAGCGCCATAGCATCCCAATGCTTGTAATTGCAGAATGTCTTCTAAAGTCGTTATGCCTCCTGATGCAATCAATTTTATTTCCTCATATGCTGAAAGAATGGTGCGATATAATTCGAGTGAAGGCCCCATCATCATGCCGTCTTTACTAACATCTGTACATAATACATAATCTATGCCTTCTTCAAAATAGTAATCCAGAAATTCGGTAATCGTTTTCTGACTGGTGGCTGCCCATCCTTCTATGGCAATTTTATTGTTCAAAACATCAGCTCCCAAAATGAGTTTTTCCTCACCGAATGCCCAAATCCAGTCGATAAATTCTTTGGGACTTTTTACAGCCAGACTGCCCACACAAATCTGATTAGCGCCTGTATCAAATGCTTTTTGAGCTTGTTCTTTCGTTTTGATGCCACCCGAAAAGTCAATAGTTAATCGGGTAGCTTTTACAATTTCTTCCAATACATTCCAGTTGACGGTTTTGCCTTGTTTTGCTCCATCCAAATCAACTAAATGCAAATGAGAAAATCCGGCATCTTCAAAGAACAAAGCTTGTTCTACAGGATTTTCGTTATAGGTAACTTGCGTATTAAAATCACCTTTTGTGAGCCTGACGCATTTACCGTCTATAATATCAATTGCAGGTATAATTAGCATAAACCAATATCGGAAGTTTTTGCAGAATCGGGGTATTACTATTTTATTAAGAGGAAAATCAACTTTATCTCAACCGTAGATTATGGCTACCTGTGTTTTATAAATAATATTTGTAGCAAAATGTTGTAAGTAATAATATTTTTTATAAGCCGTTGTGAGATTTCAACCACACAGAAGCATAGCATTTTTAATCTTAAATAGCCTTTGAGTGCAAATCTGTTAAATAGCAGCGTAACGCCTTTGCCGATTCCTGTATTTTAAATTTTTACCTCTGTTTTTTGTATCGCAAGCATCATTCGTCCTAAGTAAAATTTAAGAGAAAAATGAAATAATCACAACAAGTAAATTGTATAACTATAATAAACTAAAACATATAGCTAGGGTATTTTACCCTGAAAAATCAACCTGCTTATGATAACTTGTGTTAAAATAAGGTTATTGAAAATAGTTTTTGTATATTTGTCCTGATTTTTCAAGAAATCGTTGTTTTAACAACTAAATTAAAATTATTATATATGTCAGCAGAAAAAATTAAAATGGTCGATGGACACTTGCATGTACCTGACGAACCGATTATTCCATTTATTGAAGGCGATGGAACCGGGCCGGATATATGGAAAGCATCTGTGCGTGTGATGGATGCCGCAGTAGAAAAGGCTTATGGCGGAAAAAGAAAAATACACTGGAAAGAAGTTCTGGCCGGCGAAAAAGCCTATAAACAAACTGGTTCATGGTTGCCGGATGAAACGCTAACATCAATAGACGAACATCTTATTGCAATAAAAGGCCCATTAACAACACCCGTAGGTGGAGGTATACGCTCGTTAAATGTGGCACTTCGCCAGTTACTCGATTTATATGCCTGTGTACGTCCGGTTCGTTATTTTGAAGGAGTTCCCTCTAACTCTAAAGTACCCGATCAGGTGGATATGATTATTTTCCGCGAAAACACGGAAGATATTTATGCCGGAATTGAATGGTTGGAAGGTACGGAAGAATGTAACAGGGTAGTTGGTTTCTTGTTAAACGATATGAATGTCGGTAAAAAAATACGTTTCCCGGAAACATCATCTATCGGTATCAAGCCTGTTTCTAAAGAAGGTTCTGAGCGTCTGATTCGTGCAGCCTTAAAATATGCTTTACAACATAAACGCAAATCCCTGACGTTGGTGCACAAGGGCAATATCATGAAATTTACAGAAGGTAAATTTAAAGAATGGGGATACCAATTAGCTGAGCGTGAGTTTGGTGATCAAGTGTTTACTTGGGCACAATACGACAAAATATTGGCAGAAGACGGACAAGTAGCAGCAGATGAAGCACAAAAAGCGGCTCTGGCTGCGGGCAAAATGTTAGTGAAAGATGCTATTGCAGATAATTTCCTGCAACAAATTATTTTGCGACCAAGCGAGTATGATGTCATTGCTACTTTAAACTTAAACGGCGATTATATTTCTGATGCACTTGCTGCATTAGTGGGAGGAATCGGTATTGCACCGGGTGCTAATATCAACTATCTTACCGGAAAAGCAATTTTTGAAGCCACGCATGGAACAGCACCAAAATATGCCAACCAGGATAAAGTGAATCCAAGTTCAGTTATTTTAAGTGGTGTGATGATGTTTGAATTTATGGGATGGCTCGAACCTGCCGAATTAATCCTGAAAGGTATGGAAAAAGCCATTGAAGCAAAAACAGTAACATACGATTTCCACCGTTTGATGGAAGGTGCTACATTATTGAAATGCTCAGAATTTGGCGAAGCCATTATTTCTCATTTCTAACTGTAGGTAAAACAGTATATTTAAGCCGGCATAATTGCCGGCTTTTTTTTATGTTGAAATATGCAAATCCATCAACTAAATCATGCAAACGAAATTATATTGAGGGTTATCCAGCCGGAAGATATTCAAGAATTCTATGCGTTTTCAAAATACATATTCTATGAACTGAATGAATATACAATTGATACTCCCGAGGAGTTTAGTCATGATACCGACATTGAAAAACAAAGAATAGAAAAATTCAATCTACCGGGCAATTTGCTACTGGGCGCTTTTTATGATGGACAACTTATAGGTGTCTTGGATTTTAATAGCAACAAAAGAAAGCGTATAAACCATTGGGGGAAATTTGGTATCAGTATTCATCACGACTTTCAAAATAGGGGCATCGGGACAAAATTGGTGCATTTTCTGATTGAATGGGCAAAACAAAATGGGCAAACAAAAATGATATTGCTCTCGGTACATGCTAACAATGAGCGAGCTATAGCCCTGTACACTAAAATGGGATTTGTTCAATGCGGTTATTTCAAAAGTTGTATCAGAGAAAAGGATAATTCCTTCACGGATTCCATAGATATGGTTCTTTATCTTGATGCGCTAAGAGCATAAAAAAAAATAGATTCTCTGTTTGCCAAATTCGCCCGTTCACGTTTTCAAAACAATTTATCCACTTTCCGTTTTTTTATTTGCATTTATTTTGTCTGCTGTCAAATAAATTTTTAGCTTAGTTGTGCAGATTTAGAAAACGATAAAACACACTCTTGTGGCAAAGCAAAAAAAACAATTAAAACACATCGCAATAGCCGGAAACATTGGCTCCGGTAAGACAACACTCACAGAAAGGCTGGCAAAACACTACGGTTGGGATCCTCGCTTTGAAGATGTGGAAAATAATCCTTACCTCAACGATTTCTATCAGGATATGCCCCGCTGGTCATTCAACTTGCAGATTTACTTTTTGAATAGTCGTATGCGACAATTGATAGAAATACAAGAAGGCAGTGAAATTGTAATTCAGGATAGAACCATATATGAAGATGCCTATATTTTTGCTCCAAATTTGCACGAAATGGGTTTGATGAGTACGCGTGACTTTGAAAACTATTTCAGCTTTTTCAAAACGATTTGCAAAAAAATCAATCCTCCCGATTTATTGGTTTATCTTAAAGCATCGTTGGGTACTTTGGTGAGTCAGATTGAAAAGCGAGGCAGAGATTATGAAGACAATATCCGTCTGGATTATTTGAAACAACTCAATCAATACTACGACAACTGGATTGAAAACTATAAAGAAGGTCCGCTTTTGATAATCAATGTGGATGATTTGAATTATGCCGATAAACCGGAAGATTTAGGCAAGGTCATCGAAAAAATTGATGCGGAGTTATTCGGTTTATTTTAATTTTTTATCTTATTTATTATGAACAAAGACAGCATTTCCGGTATGATAAATGCCGTTAAAGCATTTCACGAAAAGAATGGGTTTGATATAGCCACTAAAAGTGACTCGACCATGTTTTACCGACAAAATATGCTGATGGAAGAATTGGGCGAAATCAGTGAATGCCTGACTAAAGGAAAAGGAAATATCGCGGAAGAACATGCCGATTTATTTATTTTATTATTAGGTAATTGTATCGTAATGGATATTGATATTGAACAGGAATTTTGGACAAAAATGGAAAAAATTATGCAACGTCCCTCTAAAAATGTTGCCGGTTTTAATCGGGTGAGTGAATGGGAAAAGTAGATGAAAGGAGCGTAGTCATTGCTAATTAGTGATAAAATAAGAAAGTTTGGTATGTTTTAGTATTTATTCTTTTAAATATAAACTATAAAATTTATAATTCACCGTCTCAAATCTATAACTACACTAAAAACAAACGATAATTATTATAGAAGGTATGATGCAAAAAAGCGTGGGATGGCAAAAATCGGTAGCAGTTCGTGTGCTTTAGTGCAGAGCGATATTTTTGCCTTGTCTTTTTTGGGTACTTTTTTTGACTAAGAAAAAAAGTACCAAACAAACAGAGTAGCTCAGCAATAATCATCCAACATTCATCTTTCAACATTCATCGTTCATCATTCATCATTCATCATTCATCATTCATCATTCATCATTCATCATTCATCAAGTTTTATCTTAACATAATAATCCAATTTGTTTTTAGTTTAAGAGATTCAGTATTTTTATGCTGAAATTTACAAATATGTTACAAACATCAGATGCTTTAAACCGTGTAACGGAATCAGCCACTATCAAAATGGCACAGCTTAGCCGCGATCTTGCCGCCAAAGGCGTAAATGTAATCAGCTTGTCATTAGGCGAACCCGATTTTAACACACCCAAGCATATCAAAGAAGCAGCTAAAGCGGCCATTGACAGCGGTAAATACGATTCTTACTCACCTATTTCCGGTTACTTGGATTTGAAACAAGCGATTTGCGAAAAATTAAAGCGCGATAATAATCTGGAATATAAACCCGAAAATATAGTTGTTTCTACAGGAGCAAAACAATCTTTGGCAAACTTATTTATCGGCTTTTTAAATCCGGGAGATGAAGTTGTTATTCCTGCACCATTTTGGGTGTCTTATCCCGAGCAAGTAAAACTGTGTGGAGCTACTCCGGTTTATATACCTACCTCGGTAGATGCAGATTTCAAAATGACAGCGGAGCAATTGGAAAATGCCATCACGCCTAAAACAAAATTTTTGGTTTATTCTTCACCCAGCAATCCCACGGGTTCTGTTTATACCAAAGAAGAAATTGAAAGTTTTGTTGCCGTTCTCGAAAGGCATCCACACGTATATGTAATTTCAGATGAGATTTACGAACATATCAATTATACCGGAAAACATGTGTCAATAGCTGAATTTCCTGGTATGAAAGACCGCACCATTATCGTGAACGGACAAGCGAAAGGCTATGCGATGACGGGCTGGAGAATTGGATATATTGCAGCGCCTGCCTACATCGCGAAAGCTTGTGATAAGTTGCAAGGACAAATTAC
This sequence comes from Chitinophagales bacterium, assembly GCA_035339455.1. Lineage (GTDB taxonomy): Bacteria > Bacteroidota > Bacteroidia > Chitinophagales > JADIYW01 > JADJSS01. The sequence goes on along the minus strand of DAOQII010000028.1, from coordinate 455 downwards.
ATCCGGAACAAATTCGGTGGCGCAACATGCTACTATTACGGCACTACTGGGCGATCAGGAGCCTACACATCAATTTCGTCTTGCCTTTGAAAAACGCAGGGATTTGGTGTTGGAAATGCTAAAAGAAATACCGAATGTAAAATGTAATAAACCGCAAGGTGCGTTTTATGTTTTCCCGGATATGAGTGCCTATTTCGGTAAAGATTTTAACGGCGAAATGATAAAAGATGCCGACGATTTGTGTTTGTATTTGTTGCACGAAGGGCACGTGGCAGCTGTAAGCGGAACAGGTTTCGGTGCACCGGAGTGTATTCGTTTTTCGTATGCCGCTTCCGAAGAAAACCTAACAGAAGCTTTCCGCCGCGTAAAAGCAGCATTAGAGAAATTAGCATAAGTTTTCTTATGTTCCAGTTGCCATCACCCTTAGTTCAACTGCACGATGACTTGTTTTCTCA
>DAOQII010000027.1:0-15410 GCA_035339455.1 Chitinophagales bacterium | reverse complement strand
GTAATATTATATAATAATTATACAGAATTAAAAGAAACGCTCAAAGATGTTAAGCAACAAACTACTACTGTAGAGATAATTGAAAGTGACACCTGCTTTAAGCATCCGAAAATCGCATTTGTTTTCCCTGGCCAGGGTGCCCAATGGCATGGGATGGGAAAAGCACTATATCTTGCCGAACCGGTATTTAAAGATTGCATAGAACAAATTCGTACAGCAATACTAAACTATGCAGACTGGGACTTAATTGAAGTCCTTTTTGCCGATGAAGACAGACTGACAGATATTGCCATTATTCAACCTGCTCTCGTTGCAGTCGAGATTGCTTTGGCAAAATTGTGGATGCATTATGGTATCATACCTCATGCTGTCATCGGGCATAGTATGGGCGAGGTAGCCGCAGCATATATTTCAGGTAGTATCAGTATAGATGAAGCTGCATGTATTATTTGTACCAGAAGTAAACTGATGCGCAAGAAGAGTGGCATGGGTGCTATGGCTTATATTGCATCACCGCATGCAGAAGTGCAGAAATTCCTAGACTCAAATAACTATAAGCATGTCCATATCGGTGTAGTAAATAGTCCGAAATCTGCTGTAATTACTGGTGATGCTCATGAAATAGAACAGATTGTCGCCGCATTTGAAAAAATGGAAATATTCAGTAGGCTGATAAAAGTAGATGTGGCGTCGCACAGCTACCAGATGGATGAACTTAAATCAGAGCTTAAACAACAACTTAGTCATCTGCAGCCTAAACAGCCAAACATTGATTTTTACTCTACAGTGCTTGGTCACAAAATAAACAACACCACAAGTTTAGATGCCACTTATTGGGCAGATAATCTGCGCGAACCGGTACAGTTTGCAGATACCTTACAATCATTAATTGCAGATGGGGTGCAATTATTTATAGAAGTAAGCCCGCATCCTGTACTCACACAAGCCATTGCAGAAAACATTGAAAGTGCCTCTGCTGATGCAGTTGTTATTGAAAGCACAGAAAGAGATAAAGATGATGTCGAACAATTTACGAGAAGCTTAGCAAAAGCATTTTGCAATGGAGCATTTGTAAACTGGAGAAATTATTATGGTTCTCAATACGAAAAAATACGCCTCCCCGAATACCCCTGGCAGAAAGAATATTACTGGTTAAAAGAAGAACAAAACGTATCCGGTAAAACACGATTGATAAATGGTCATGCCGCACATCCGTTTCTGCAACGATACAGCTATATGGCGGAGGGAATAAAGACACATATCTGGGAGTCTGTAATCTCACTTATTTCATTTCCATTTTTAAGTGGACATAAGATAGGCGATACTGTAGTCTTCCCGGCTGCTGCGTTTCTGGAAATTGGTTTTGCTGCTTATCACGAACTAACCGGATTTACATCCTGTAAAATGGATAATATCAGCATTCGCAATCCCCTTTACTTAAACGAAGACTCTTCTGCTAAAATTAAAATTGTACTACAGCAAAAAATTGGAGATTTATATGCATTCGGTATTTATGCTGATGACGAAACTGAACATTTTGTCGCAGAAATATTACTGAAGGAAAAACATAGTGAAGCTGAAAAATTTACTTCATCTCAATTACCTCATCATCTCATTGGAAAAGACCATTATGCCTATTGCACTAATATTCAGTTGAATTACGAACAAGAATTTACTCCCATAAAAGAAATCCGTTATGATGCCGACTTGTATGAAAGCAATATTGAATTGCATGCTATTGATGGTCTTTCATTTTATTTTCATCCTGCCTGGCTCGATGGCATGCTGCAAACTGCCTTAGTTCCTGCATATTTACAGACGCAAACAACCTATATTCCATATACTGCTAAAAGATTTAGCATAACAAAACTACCACAAGGTCCAGCTGGACATGCAAAAGTATATGTGATGCAAAAAGCCGAAGACGAATACTGCTTCAAACTCGAAGTCTATGATGAAGTTGGCTTATGCGCAGTCTTTGAAAATTTAATTTTCAAAATACTGGAACAAAATGATACGCTTATTGAAGAAGAAAAAAAATACTATCGTATTTCTACGATTAAACCAGATCTTACAGCCCTTGGTGAGAAAAATCCTATTCGGATTATCCATAATAATTTAGGGTCAGAAAGTGTTTATGAGGCTTTCGTTAACAGCGGGCATCAGACTGCTTATCTTGATATTGAAAACTATAGTGTTGAGTCTTTTAAATCGGCCATCAGACAAGCCAAGTTAACACCTGACACTCAGCTGATATTCATTCCCGATGAAGCTGACACTTGGGAAGATGCTGATTCGGCGATGGAAGCACAGCAAAATACGATATTGCCATTAACATGTCTCGTACAGGCATTAGCACAAACGGAGACCTTGGTGCGCCTGTGGTGTATTACACAACACGCACAGTCTATCGATAGCGATGAAGAACTTTCCGCTACACATGCCATGATACCTGCTTTTATGCGTGTCTTATGGAATGAGCATTTCGAATTAAAACCATCAACTATTGATATTGATGGAGTTGCTGACATTGCTGAACTTCCGGAAATTATTCAGCAGTATTGCCAAGAAAACGAATTGATTATCCGCAATAAAACGATTCATGCTGTTCGCCTCGAACACGATCTTATCATCCATCATCAGCCTGAAATAGTTGCAGGAGATATTCCATTTGAAACCAGCATGCGAGAGGTCGGTGTAATCGATAATTTATTTTACAAAATTAAATATCTTCCGGTTTTACAGGAAGATGAAATACATATTGAAGTTGAAGCTGCGGGTATCAACTTTATGAATTTAATGTCTGTTTTCGGTATCTATCCTGGTAAAGTAAACGGATTTGGCACTTTAGGTATAGAGTGTGTCGGAACGATTAAAGCAAAAGGTTCAGCTGTTCATCATTTCGATATTGGAGATCGTGTATTCGGCATGGCCTATCATACCCTCACTTCAGATTTAATCACAAATGCTGCTTCTTTTACTAAGGTACCTGATGGATTTAGTGTTGACGACTTAGCTACAATTCCTGTTGTGTTTCTTACTGTTTATTTTAGTTTGGTTGAGCAGGCACGCATCAGAAAAGGAGAAAAAGTATTGATACATGCTGCAACTGGCGGTGTGGGCCTGGCGGCTATTCAAATATGCAGACTGTATGACTGTGAAATCTATGCTACAGCGGGAAGTGAAACTAAACGTCAATATCTCAGAGATATGGGTATTCTGCATGTTTACGATTCGCGTACGCTCGATTTTTATGATGAAATCCTTCGTGATACGGAGGGAAAAGGTGTAGATGTTGTACTAAATTCTTTATCCGGAGAAGCTCTGTATAAAAGCTTGGATTTGCTTGATGATTTTGGTCGATTTGTAGAAATTGGCAAAAAAGACGTGTATGAAAATACACATATCGGCTTAAAAGTTTTCAAAAAATCATTAAGCTATTTTATGGTTGATTTGGAAAAGATGCTTTTTGAAAGACCTGAAATTTTAGGCGAGCTGATGATAGAAATCAGCAGCCTGTTAAATGAAAAATCAATTATGCCTTTGCCATATACTGCATTCGGTATTGCTGAAGTTAAGGATGCTTTTCATATGATGCAGACATCATCTCATATCGGAAAGATAATTATCCGATTTAATAATAAAGAACATATCAGCATTGAAGACAACGGCATGTTCAGATGTTTGCACCAAGCTACTTACCTGATTACCGGCGGCTATGGTGGACTGGGTATGGCGTTTGCAAATATGCTGGCGGAAAATGGTGCCGGAAACATTATACTGATTGGCAGAAGTGCACCTAAGGAACATGTACTCTTACAAATTGAAGAGCTTAGAATGAAGGGCGTTAATGTCATTACTGCATTTGCTGATGTGAGTGATTATGATTCATTAAAATCAATCATTGAGACAATTGATAGCACTACGCCACTTAAGGGCGTGTTTCATATGGCAGGCTTGCTTGATGACAGTGCTATTGCAAACCTTACAAGTGAACAATTTTACAAAGTACTGTCGCCAAAAATTGCTGGAGCTATAAATTTACATGAACTTACTAAAAACTTAGATCTGGACGTTTTTGTCTTGTTTAGCTCATCAACAGTTTTATTCGGCTCGCCGGGACAGGCTGCCTACGTATCAGCCAATGCATTTATGGATGCTTTGGCATACAAACGCCAGCAACTCAACTTGCCGGCTCAGAGCATACAATGGAGTACCATATCTGATGCAGGTATGGCTGCATTTGACGACAACAAAACCAAACGTTTGCACGACGAGGGAATACTACCTTTGACTGCTAAAGAAGCCACATCAACATACCAATTTATTGCTTATGACGAACATCCTAATATTGGGGCATTTCAAATTGATGTGCTTAAATGGCAGCAAACTTATCTTTCTGCAAAGGCTAATCCATATTTCAGCCAATTGACAAAGAACGCTGTTATTCAGCATCAGACAAACAGGGCTGTTCCTTTCCGTGAAGAGCTGATGATGCTAAATGACAATCAATTAGCAGAAAATAAAGTGGAAGAGAAACTGAAAGATATTATTTCAAAAACAACTAAAATTCATCCTGATAAAATAACATCTTCATCCACTTTCAAATCTTTAGGGGTGGACTCGCTGATGTCTATTCAATTGAAAAATCAACTGGAGAAAACTTTTGAACTGTCATTATCTGTCACTGCCTTTTGGAATCACTCTTCAATAAAAGCATATACCCGTTTTTTAATGGATAAATTACAAGTACAGTCTACGGTACAAGCTGAACAGATTAATAAGATAAGCACAAACGAGATAAAACCAGTAGCAGATGCAAGTAAAGAAACGACAGAGACAGCTACGGATGAATTAGACGAGCTGAGTAAATTATTGGATGACGAATTAAATGCCTTGTAATGCCAGAATCAGAAAAATATGCCGAACAAATAAAGCAAGCGCTTTCAGCTATTAAATCATTGAAAGCTCAATTGGTAGCAGAGCAAAAAAAACTACATGAACCTATTGCCATTGTGGGCATGGCTATGCGTCTGCCCGGTGGGATAGAAAACGAACAACAGTTACTGAAAGTATTGTTGGATAATACAGATACTATAGAAGATATTCCGGAAAATCGTTTTGATGCTAAAGCACTTTATGATGAGCACGGTGGTGAAGGAAAAATTATTTTGAAGCAAGGTGGCTATCTTAAAAACATCGACCAATTTGATGCTTCTTTTTTTGATATCACACGTGTAGAAGCCGAGAGCCTGGATCCTCAACAACGATTATTATTAGAGGTTACTTATGAAGCTTTGGAAAACGCAGGAATTCCCTCTGAAGATCTTAAGGATAGTAATACGAGTGTCTTTACAGGGATTACCAATGTTGACTATCAGAAAAAACATTTTCGCAGCGGAGATTATAAATTAGTAAATCCATACTCCTATACGGGCTCTGCCGTATGTGCCAACTCAGGAAGGATTTCTTACTTTTTCGGCTTACAGGGAGAGTCCGTTGCTGTAGATACGGCCTGTTCTTCATCACTGGTCGCCACTCATCTGGCAGTGCAATCTTTGCGCAACCGAAAAAGTGATTTGGCAATTGTAGGTGCTGCCAATTTAATTTTATCTCCTGAACTTACAATAACATTTACTGCGCTGAATGGACTGTCACCTACATCTCGCTGTCAGCCGTTTTCTGACAATGCCAATGGTTTTGTCCGCTCCGAAGGATGTGCGGTTATTATTTTAAAAAGACTGGAAGATGCCAAACGAGACAACAACCCCATCCTCGCTGTTATAAAGGGTACTGCTGTCAATCAGGATGGGAAAAGTAATGGCTTTACTGCTCCCAGTGTAGCAGCACAAACTAAGTTAATACAAGCTGCTTTAGACGATGCTCAATTATACATTAATGATATCAACTATATTGAAGCTCATGGCACCGGTACTAAAATTGGCGACCCTATAGAAATAGAAGCTATAACTAATGTAATTGAAAGTGCAAGAAATCCACTTACCAATAAGCTCTTGGTAGGTTCTGTAAAATCAAATATCGGGCATACCGAAAGTGTTGCAGGCTTGGCAGGAATTTTAAAAACTATCGTGTCTATGCAGCATGATATCCTGCCCAAAAGTCTTCATAGCGAAACTTTAAATATGCTGGTAGACTGGAATCAGAATAAACTAACAGTAGTACAGGAAAATAGCCCATGGGAAAATAAAATCAAAACAGTAGGTATTAGTAGTTTTGGCGTTACCGGAACAAATGCGCACATCATCTTGCAAAATTACACTGCAGATGAAGAAATAACAAACCTTTACAACACTAACGACTTTTATCTGCTTCCTTTATCGACAAAAAACGATGAATCACTGGTGTTATTAGTAAAAAGCTATATCTCATTTATAGAAAATTCAAAAGCAGAACTAGCTGATATTTGCGCTACAGCTGCCCTAAGCAGAAATCAGCTCAAGTGCCGCAAGCTGTTTGTTGCTGAAAACAAAGAAGAACTCATTCAACAAATGAAAGATTTTGTGGAAACGCCAACAAATGAAAGAACGATATTTGAAGATGATGATTTCAAAAAAAATGTCTTTGTTTTTCCGGGACAGGGAGCACAATGGCATGGGATGGGTTTGCAACTTATCAAACATGAACCAGAATTTAAACAAGCGCTGATTGCCTATAATGAATGTTTGAAAAAATATGTGGAATGGGATGTATTTGATGTGCTCAACAATAAAGACAATGCCCTTTTTAATCAATTAGAGGTAATACAACCCATACTGGTTGGAATCAGTATCGCTTTAAGTGAGCTCTGGAAAAGCAAAGGAGTGCTGCCGGATGCCGTATTGGGACATAGCCTTGGAGAAGTAGCGGCTGCATATTGTGCAGGCTGTATTACAATGGATGAAGCGGCAAAAATTATTACTATACGTAGCAGATTAATGAAAGAAAAAAGTGGTCAGGGCTTAATGCTGGCAACTGACTTATCGACAGCGGATGCAAGTGCTATTGAAAATGAGTTTGCAGGCAAATTAACTATCGCGGTTGTTAATAGCAAAAATTCCATTGTACTCTCGGGAGATTCGGATGTGATTAAAACTGTAGCTACGCGACTTGAAAATGAAAATCGTTTTGCAAAAGAAATTAATGTAGATGTGGCTTCACATAGCCACCACATGAGTGGCATAGATGACCAATTAAAGCAAGAATTAACAACACTGCAACCTAAAAATTCAACCATACAGTTTTATTCAACGGCGCTTAATCGCAGTGTAAAAGGGGAAGAACTGGATGAAAATTACTGGAAAAATAATCTGCGCAATACCGTCCGTTTTGACGGAGGTGTGCAGTATTTCTTAAAACAAGGCGATGTATTGTTTATAGAGATGAGTCCGCATCCTACCTTGTTACACGCCATCAATGAAAATATTGATGAAACGAAAACGAAAGCTATTGCCGTTGGTTCGCTTATCAGAGATAAAGATGAATGTTTGGCATTTTACAATCATATCGGAAAGGTTTTTGAGTCAAACAGTGTCTTCAATTGGCATTTATTTTTCCCATCCAAAGGCAAATATGTTCAACTGCCCAACTATGCCTGGCAAAAAGAAAGATTCTGGTTTGATGAACAACCTGAAGTAATTTCTGTTGTAAAAGAAGATAAAAAACAACCGGCTGTTCAAATGACAAAAACAGTTTCCCTTATGGAAACGGCATGGAAAGAAATCAGCTTGCAAACTTCGCCATTAGCCGGAAAGAAAATACTGCTTTTATGTAAAGATTTGGATGTACAGGAAACTTTCATTTCTTTGCTCGAAGAACAAGAAAATGAAGTGTTCGCTTTTGATGTGGATGTAACTCTGCATGAGCAAATTGATTTTATTATCTGTGCCGATGCACTCTGTGATAATAATAAGTTTATTGTTGATACCGATATTTTAATAAGATTACAAATAGCACTCAAGCAAATTGAAAGTCAAAAAAATCAAGCTTCATGCATAGCACTTACTTCCGGATTGTTCAATCATTATGCAGGATTTAATGCGGATGCGGCTTTATTAAATGGTGTTTTTAAAAGCTTAACCAATGAAAATACACAACATAATTTTAAGGTCGTTGATATCCCAGTTTTATATACGGAAGAAGATCTGAAAAACTGTTTGCAATTAATTACTGCTGAAAATAAATTCAAATTAATATCATTAGATAATAACAAAACTTACATCCAACAGCTTATACAGCCCGATTCAACATCTGCAGATACTGCATTAAATATTGATTTCAATAAAACAATCATGGTGATTGGCGGTACGAGTGGTTTGGGTTTAAAAACAGCAGAATGGCTGAGTGAAAAAGGAGCGACATATCTTGTATTGGTCAGTCGCAGCGGAGAAAAAGAAGAAACGAAACCCGTTATTCATCGCATTTTACAAAACAAAACGCAGTTAGCCGTTTTCAAAGGCGATATGTCGGATAAAAAGGAATTATTAAAATGCAAGACCACCATTGAAAATGATATGCCTCCCATCGGCACTGTTATTCATGCTGCAGCAGTATTGCAAGACAGATTGTTTTTTGACAGTTCGAGAGATGAAATGGAAACCGTATTGCAAGCAAAAGTAAAAATTGCACAGCACCTGCATGATGTATTTTCTTCACCCGAAGTGCAGCTGATATTCTACTCTTCATTAGCCGATATTGTAGGAACTATGGCACAAGCTGTATATAGTGGCAGTAATTATTATCTAGATAATTTAACTCACTATCGCAAGCAAAAAGGCTTACCCACAAAAACAGTAAACTGGGGAAATATTGCAGAAATTGGATTGGCTGCAAAAGAGGAAAACAGAGGAAAACAATTGGAAGAACAAGGTTTAGGATTAATCAATATACAGGATATTGAGGCTTACTTGCAGCTACTTTTTTCATCCGACAAACCGCAACTGATTACTGCCAAAATCAATTTTGAACAATGGAAGAAAAACTATCCGATGGTTTTACAAGATGTTTATTTTGAAAACTTCATTCAAGAAAATATTGTTCAAATTACATCGGAAGAAAGGACTGCGTTTAACCAACCCAATCTTGATTTGGCACAAAAATGGATTAAATCCAGAATAAAAGATTTTGTAGCTGAAATCACTAAAATACCAAGCACAAAATTAAAAGATGATGACACCTTCAAGTCAATAGGAATTGATTCTTTGATGGCATTGCAATTAAAAAACAAGATACAATCTGCATTTCAGCTTTCACTCAATGTTTCTTCCGTATGGAGTTATCCTACGGCAGATAAGTTCACCCGTTTTTTATCAGACGAATTAAAGCTGACACAACATTACAACACGGATGCATCATCAAAAGAAACGAGCAAGACTAAAGATATTGAACAAGAAATAAAAGAATTAAGCCTGGAAGAATTAATGCGACAGTTGAATGAAAAATTATAAGCCATGAGTGAAGCACCGATAAAACAAATGCAGGAACTGCTCCAAAAATCGCTCATTAAGATAAAAACACTTGAGGCCGAACTGGAAACAGTAAAAAACAGCAAGACCATTTCTCCAAATGAAGACATTGCTATAGTTGGCTATGCTTTCCGATTTCCGAATCAAATAAATACGCTTCAAAAATTTTGGGAACTTCTAATTCAAAATAAAGAGACAGTCACAAAGATCCCGGCAACACGATTTGATGTGGATGAAATTTTCAGTGAAGATCCTTATGCTGCCGGAAAAACAAATACAAAATACGGCAGCTTCCTTACTGAAGATGTTTCGTTTTTTGATGCTTCATTCTTTGGTATTCCGCCCCGTGAAGCCAAATCTATCGATCCCATACAGCGCATTTTGCTGGAGATTGTTTATGAAGCCTTTGAGAATGCAGGGATTCCTTCAAATGAGATGAAAGGAAAAAACGTAGGCGTTTATGTTGCCGTTGGTGTCAGCGATTATATTCAAGCACGACTGCGAAGTGGGCAACTGGAAGACATTGATGTGTATGATACCACGGGCATCCCATTTGCTACCATTTGTGGCAGAATTTCTTACACCTATGATTTTAATGGTGAGAGTATCTCTGTAGATACTGCCTGCTCATCAGCGATGGTTGCGCTACACCATGCATCATCAGCGTTGCAGCAACAAGAAATTGACATGGCAGTAGTGGCTTCGGCAAATTTATTGCTTACACCGGAATTGTTTGTCGGACTGACCAAGCTGGGCTCAAACTCTCCTAGTGGCAAAACAATGGCCTTTGCAGACGATGCGGATGGATATGTGCGGGCTGAAGGGGCAGCAGTGTTATTGTTAAAGCGGAAATTGGATGCGCTGAAAAATAATGACACCATCTCCCTTTTAGTTAAGGGCTCATTTGTCAAACATAATGGAACTAGCAACGGCTTTACTGCACCCAATCCGCAAGTACAATCATCGACCATTATAAAAGCCCTCGAAAATGCAAAACTCAATGTCGATGACATTGATTTTGTAGAATCTCACGGTATAGGAAATAAAATTACAGATGCCATGGAAATACAGGCTTTGCAACAAACATTTCGGGATAAAAACTCACCGCTTTACGTGGGTTCTGTAAAGAGTAATATCGGACACATGGAAGCCTGCACAGGAATGCCTATGATCTTCAAGCTGATGGCAGCCATGCAGCACCAGACGATTCCGGCTCAAATAAATATTGCCACATTAAATAAAGACGTCAACTGGGAAAGCAGCATAGTACAAATTTCGCGGGAAAATATGGAATGGAAGAAAGAAGCCAATAAACTGCGCAGAGCTTCCATAAATTTATCCGGCTACAGCGGTACTAACGTGCATACAGTATTTGAAGAAGCCCCGGCTAAACCTATTTCTGAAAGTATGGATGCGCCTTTTGTATTTAATTTTAGTGCAAAAGAAATACCGGCTCTGCATGCTTTAGTGCAGAAATATAATGAAGATGAATATTGGAAAAATTATTCTCCTACAGAGATTGCTTATACTTTATCCCAAAGAAATTTATTTGAACAACGGCTGTCTGTACAGGCAGATTCTTTAGAACAATTAGGGCAAAAACTGCAAACTTATGCAAATCAGGAAAATGACGAATTGATTTTCTCTACGCCTGAATTAAACAACGAATTATCTCTTTGTTTTCAGTTTACCGGTCAAGGAGCACAGTACACCGGCATGTGCAAAGGCTTGTATGACAAATTTGATGTTTATAAAAATATAGTAGATTACTGCGATAAGGAACTGGAAAAACATATTGCTGTTTCCTTAAAGGATATTTTATGGATTGATGGCTCAAAAACGAATCTCATTCATCAAACACAATACACACAACCTTGTTTATTTGTGGTGGAATTTGCGATGGCAAAACTGTTGCTTTCGTTTGGTATACAGCCGAGTGTGTTGATTGGACATAGCATTGGTGAAATTACGGCACTGGCTATTGCAGAAGTATTATCTCTGGAGAGTGCCTTAAAACTGGTAGCAGTGCGGGGACAATTAATGCAGTCTATTTCTTCACAAAACGGGGCAATGGCTGCCGTGTTTGCTTCCGGTGAAGTAATAGCACAATATAATCAGGATAAAAAAGTGGAAATAGCAGGCTATAATACACCGCAAAACACCACAATTACCGGAGATAAAAATGATGTGGATCTTTTTGTAAAAGTGTTGCGGGAGAATCATATTAAAGCAGTACCCTTGCAGGTGTCGCATGCCTTTCACTCTAAAGCAATGGATGAGATACTGGATGCCTATCGTGAGTTTTGTTCAACACTTCATTTTGCCCAGCCGCAAATACCGATAGCCTCAAATATAGATGGGAAAATAATTAAAGAGAATGAATTTAATGCCGATTATTTATGTCTACAATTGCGTCAGGCTGTTCATTACTTACAAGGCATTGAAAATATTCAGCTGCAATATCAGAATATAGCCTTTATAGAATGTGGTCCTAATCCGGTTTTAAACAATCTGGCGAAACATATTGTAGATGGAAAACAACATTATTTCTTATCTGCGGCTAAGCAAAAAGGTGACGACGTTGCACAGTTTTATGCTGTTTTACAACAATTGTTTGTTTTGGGCAGTTCGGTAAACTGGCAAAATCTTTATGAAGGAAAGAAAATAAATCGGGTGTTATTGCCCAACTACGCTTGGCAATGGAAGTCTTACTGGTATAGCCCAATCAGGCATAAAAAGACGAGCGATGATGTCAAATCAAATGAACATAAACCGGATAAAAACTTGAAAGGAACGTCTTCCTCTTTTCAAAAAAATGGCGATAAACGTCTACAAAAAGAAATGCTGTTTGCCGTTATGCAAATGGAAGCCGTAAAAATTTTAGGCTTGGAAGCCGGACAAAAACCGAACCCGCAAAAACCCTATCGCGAGCAGGGGTTTGACAGCATGATGAGTGGAGAGTTTTTAATGCGCATGGAAAAACAAGTGAATGCCGAATTAAGCATGGAAATCCTGCATCAGTACAACACACCGGAATTGCTGCACCGGTACCTCATTGATACTTACTATGGAGGTGGAATTGTAGAAACACAAAATGCTGTTACTTTATCCGATTTAATGTTTGATACTGCTAGTGTAGACTTTACTGTAGAAGACTGGCATAAAAACAACCCAGACGATGGTTTTTTTCTGCGCATCTTCAAAAAGATTGACAGCAAACTGCCAAAAGTGAAGTAGCGAAATATTATATAATAAAATTTGTTGTCTTATTTTTCACCTATTCTTTTATTCTTCTGTCTTTTCTGCTTCGGTCTGGTCTTCTTCCAAGGCATTCCATTCTTCTAAAATATGAAACCATTTTATCAGCTTCTTAATATCGGAAACATTCACCCTGTCTCTGTCGAAATTGGGCAAAACGATGCCTAAGTAATTTCTAAGTACATCATTATTTGCATTTGGTTCCACTGGCGGATGGGTTTCTTTTTGTTTTTTCATGGCTAACAACACCTCATACAAAGCTACAGTGTCATTATCATCAGTGTACATGGAAATATTCTCTAAAGGCGAAAACATGTGCTGTCTGTTGGAATAAAATTTCTTTCCTTCTCCATTCATCTCAGACAAAATCAAACCATCGCCACGTTGTGCTACTATACGTTTCAATCCGGGAATACCGGTTACAGCTATAATCTCTTTAAATTTCATTTGTTGTTTTTAACGCACAAAAGTAAGCAAATGTATGGATTTATCAACTTCTTAATGAAGCAATAAAACCAATAAGCACCAACGCTGCCAATACTGCAAGTGCAATCTTTATCCAGCTGTATGGTCGTTCGCCTACCACCTTTCCGCTGCGTCCGTTGATGATAAAGCGATATACCTTGTTGTTATACTGATAAGCACTTATCCAAATGGGTAATAATACATGCTTAAAGGTAACATCATTGTGTTGGATATGCATATTGGAAATGCGCTGATCGTCGCCGCCGATTTGTTGCATAGCTAACGCACGAAGTTGATTTTTCATCACGTCCTTTGCCGTTTCAAAGCCTTTTTCTACATCTGTCTGATAGCACTCCGCCTGAAATCCGCTCAAATAAGCATCATTATAATCGGTATAATTTTTAAAATCCCAGGGTTCTAAGTCGCGAGTAGTGCTATCCGGCAAAGAATGGCTGGCTATCACAAAAACATCATCAAAAGTATTGGTAACCACCCCTTGTACATCATACCAGCGCGTTTCCCTTTTTCTGTTGTTGCCATCGCCTACATAATAATACTCCCCTCTTTCTCCAACATATTCGCAGGTAGATTGTGCATCATAGGTCCAGTAAGGCATATAAATCCCTTTTATTTTATCTTGAAGGGTAGCGTATTTTTTCAAATCGTTTGGAGCAAACCACAAACCGCCGAGCCATTCACTGAAAGAGCTTTTTGCATTGTTATTATCGACTTTAAACGGCAAAATATAATCTGGTTTGATGATGGTAGAAACCGTGCCTCCGGAGATAACCAATGGCGAAGCACAAAATGCGCAGCTATCGCTGGTTACGTTAGGTTTTAGTGTGGTAGTAGCACCACAGTTGGAACAAGATACTGTGCTAACGGTTTGTTTTTCTTCTTTTGAAATTTGATGGGTGATATAATCGTGAAAATTAATCTCCCGTACTTGTGCATAGCTCTTTGTTTCGGTTGGAATATCGTTTTGTGCGCCACAGTATTTACAGGCTAACTTTTGTGTGCCCGGTGCGTATAAGAGCAATGCCCCGCAATCATGGCATTTCAGTTCTTTATTAATCTGCTGATTCGGTGATTCAAAATCGTTGGACATAGTTTTTGGTTTTTTGTTAAAAGTAAATTTATGCCTTTAAATTAGATGTTACAAACAAAAATCATTCTTGCAGTAAATCCTGCAAAAGTGAATAATATTTAATGGCATTCGGCAATAACTCTCCAGTTTTTGCTACAACTCCTTCTTCTTCACACAATTTATAAATCAATTTGCCTTTGTCAAAATAGTATCGGTTCGAGAATTTCAGATTTAATTTTGTATAGTCCAAATTATTGTTCTTTTTATCATACTCATAGAAACTGATTTTTTCAAAGACAAATAACAGCTTCTCATCTGTATAATAAAATTCTTGCTGAATGGCTTTATTAGACAAGCCTATCCAGACTACAATCTTGAAGATAGTATCATTACGCAAGTATCCGGTCAGTGATGCACCATTATCTGTATAGCCAATAAAACTTGCTGCATCATCAGGTGTAAATACGGTGTATTTTTGATACGCATTTATTGACTTATATTGTTCTTTAATTCGTTTTAGTTTAAGATTTAACGACTCTCCAGAAGCATGCAACTGAACAATGCCAATGTAAAAAAATACAATTATACTCAATACTCTGCTCATAGACTAGGAATTTGTAACAGCAAGCAGTTGCCTGGAAGCGTCCTTAGTATCTACTTTTTCAATGACATGCGTAATGATGCCTTTTTCATTAATGACAAAGGTAGTGCGCAAAATGCCCATATATTCTCTGCCCATAAATTTCTTCAACCCCCAAACACCATATGCTTCAGCTATACTGTGGTCAGTATCCGGAATCAATTGAAATGGCAACTCATGCTTTGTTTTAAATTTTTCATGTTTAGCTTCATTATCCGGACTTACCCCCACAATGGTAAATCCTTTCTTAGTCAATGAAGCATAGTTATCTCTGAAACTGCAAGCCTCTGCCGTACAGCCCGGCGTATCATCTTTTGGGTAAAAATAGAGGACTGTTGTTTTCCCTTTAAAATCATAGCCCGAAATTTTTGGAGCTTTGGTTCCTGTAGTAAGCATATTTTAGTTTTTAAATGTTTGAGTAAAGATAGTCTGATTATTCACTTGGTCGGTAACAATAATTTTCAATTCATTTAAAGCCAAATTATCGGTGGCAGTAAAT
>DAOQII010000026.1:8985-15416 GCA_035339455.1 Chitinophagales bacterium | reverse complement strand
TTTCCATATCATTAATTAAGCAGTCGCAAAGGTAATATTTCCCATTTGTACTGCGTCAGAAACTATGTATTCCTGAATTTTTTTATTGTTTTCACAATAATCGGTGGTAGTAAATCATTGGCTAGGTTAACAAATCCGTTAAAAGCTTTCATTTTCCCCGAATCTTGTCCGTCGCGGGTAGCAAATGTGGTAGTAATACGGGCTTTATCCCCGGTATTTACTTCTCCTTCCGGTCTGCCGTTGGTATAAAAATATAAGGCGATAGAGCGTCTGCTTCTGTCAGGAGGGCAAGTTAATGGATCTGGTAAGCCATGCCAGGAAAAATCTGTTGTAGAGAACATGGCCAGGCGATTGAAAAGCGGAGCAACTTTCGTCACACATTTACTCATATCGCGTTCCCACAATTCAAAATGACCTCCATATTCATCTTTCCAGTCTTCATTCAAATAAACCAGAATATTCAACCGTCTGTCTAAATTTGTGAGTTTATGTTTATGAAAATCGACATGCATTTTCAAATAGCCGTTCGGTTTTATTTCATGGAAACCTCCGCCTTCAAAATACGGATCCGGTATAAGTGTTTCTTTAATACCGGTTAGGTTTTGAAGAAATTCCAGAAAGGGCTGTGAATTGAGGTAATGCACAAATGCTTTTGTATTTGGACCAAAACGATATTCGCCTTTTGTTGCCAGTTTTACCTCGTTGGGATTGCTATATTGTATGTCTTCTTTTTCTTTGCCAATTACAGGAAATTCTTTTATGATTTCGCGCAATAATTCCGGATTAAAAAGATTGTCGTAATAACCGCTTGGAAATGGCTGAGCATTGATATAGGCGTCGTGGTTTTTTTTGCCAAACTCTACCAATTCAGCATCTGTCATGGTATTTAAGAACTTCATAAAATTAGTTTTTGTATTCGCTGATTTGCTACAACAAAGATAGGGCTAATATCCCAAGCATAAAAGGATAGGTTAAGAATTCCAAATAAATGCTACCTTTATTACCTAAAATTTAGGATAATGTCGGCGGCTACAAATGAAATAAAGCGCGTTACCACGCACAAGATGAAAGAGATGAAACAACGTGGAGAGAAAATTTCCATGTTGACGGCTTATGATTTTTCTATGGCAAAAATTCTGGATGATGCCGGTATCGATATTTTACTGGTAGGCGATTCGGCATCCAACGTGATGGCGGGGCACGAAACCACCCTACCCATTACATTAGACCAAATGATTTACCATGCACAAAGTGTGGTGCGTGCCATTAAGCGTTGTTTTGTCGTGGTAGATTTGCCTTTTGGTTCGTATCAGGGCAATTCATTAGAGGCGCTGAATGCAGCCATTCGAGTAATGAAGGAAACGGGAGGACATGGCGTAAAGTTAGAAGGCGGGCAGGAAATTGGTGAATCTATCATCCGAATTTTAACAGCAGGCATTCCGGTAATGGGACATTTGGGCTTAACGCCGCAATCCATCTACAAATTCGGTACCTACTCGGTGCGTGCAAAGGCAGAAGATGAAGCTGAACAGCTTATTGAAGATGCCAAATATTTAGAAAGCATTGGTTGTTTTGCTTTAGTGCTTGAAAAAATTCCGGCACATCTGGCAGAAAAAGTTGCTAAGACCATTTCTATTCCTGTAATTGGCATTGGTGCTGGTGGCGGTGTGGACGGACAAGTTTTGGTTACTCATGATATGTTGGGCATTACCCACGAATTTAAACCCCGTTTTTTACGTCGCTATTTAGAATTGTACGACCAAATAAAAGAAGCCACTACACAGTATATTTCAGATGTAAAAAGCAATGATTTTCCGAATGAGAAAGAGCAGTATTAAGTAATTTTTAAGTAGCTTGTAAAAAGTATTCAGTTATTAGTCAATTATTTTATCTCCTATTACGAGATTTAAGCACGTACTTTTGTATATTCACAGTGATTGATTTATTTGCGTAATAAACCATGCGCTTATGAAAAACTATTTTAGTTTATATTTTATATTATTAACACTTCTGTTCTTTGTAGCTTGCAGCTCAGAAACGATAGCACCTAATGAACCAACCTATACCGAAATTGAAGCTCTAATAATTCAAGCCGATTCTGCCTTTGTGATGGAAAACAGCAACTATGCAGACAGCATTATTCAGATTGCCCTACAGAAAGCGGAAGCTACCCGTAATGCAGACATCATTCTTAAAACACTTTTTTATAATACATCTGATAACATCAGTATCAATTCTACCGTAGAGCGGCTGGATAAAATGGGAAAATTTATTAATAAAGGATTGGACTACGCCAAAATGTTCAAACGGCTGGATTATATTGCTTATGGCAACGCCAACTTAGCAGAGTGGTATCTGGCAAAAGGTGATTTGAATCAGGCGGTAGCTGCTGCAAATCTGGCATTCTCCACAGCATTAGGCATCCAAAATGACTCCTGTAAAATTGTATGCGCCCTGCAATTGGGAAGAGTCTATGAAAGGCAAAAAAACACGCTGCTGGCTTTCCGCACTTATACCAATGCACATGATATTGCGAACAAAAGCGGAAACGAAAAATACATTCCTATGGTGTATCTTAAGTTGGGCGGTTTATATGAGAGCTTAAACAAGAATGAAGAAGCTAAAGATTATTATTTCAGAAGTCTGGAGCTGGATAAGAAATTAAAAGATATTGACGGACAGATTGCTTCTAATGTCGCGCTCGGCGATATTTACGAATACCGAATGGCGAAAGACTATTATGAAACAGCCGAAAAACAGGCATTGCAATATAAACGGATGCGTTTATTAAAGATTGTTCAGTTGCATTATTTTTCTTATAAAATCATCAACGGCATTCCCAACGATGCACTTAGGTATTATCAGCAGCAACCAATGATAGAAGAGATTTACAAGAACCGAGGAGATAAATATGTCAACTGGATACTGGCTGAAATTCATCTATATGGCAGCCAGCCCGATACTGCCAAGTTTTATTTTGACAAGTGTACGGAGGCATTTCAAAGTGATTATGATAAAAACGCGCGTTTGAGTCTTTTGATGGAATACGGGATGGCGCTGACTCAACTAAAAAAGAATACGGAGGCGACAGCTGTATATAGAGATGCATTTGAATTAAGCACACAAACTTCCAATTCCTCCTATGCCATTAATAGCGCAGAAGAGCTCAGTAGACTATACGAACAAAACAGTAACTATAAAGAAGCATTGTTGTTTGCCCAACATGCAGAGAATTATAAAGATTCTGTACAGGCATTATCTAAAGAAAGAGATTTTGCTTCGCTGGAAATCGAGAATGAAAACAAGCGTATAGAAAATGAAAAACTCAAAGAACTTGAAGCGGAGCATCACCGGCACAATATTCAATATTTGGCTATCATTATTGCCATTACCTTCGTGTTTTTATTATTGATGATAAGCGGTATTATGACCATTTCATCGCGCGCAATTGAAATACTCGGTTTCTTTTCTTTTATCTTCTTGTTTGAGTTCATCATTATGCTGCTCGACCATAAAATAATAGCGCTTACACATGGTGAACCTTTGAAAATATGGCTGATAAAGATTGCCTTGATTTCATTGCTTATGCCATTCCATCATTTCATTGAAGAAGGATTGATACACTACCTCACATCCAAAAAAATAATAAAAGTAAAAGAGCGTCTAAATCTCAAAAAATTAATACCCCGCAAAAAAGCAATTACAGTTACAAATGAAGATGCATCTACAACTGACAATGCAGTTATAGACGAACACTAAGGGCAAACACCATTAGGAGGAGGACAAACTTTATACGTACTTTTGCAAGTAAGCGTTGGATTCCCACTTTTTTGTACAAAGATATTTATAAAGGGTCTTCCCATAACTTTGTCAATAGTCATAGTAGGGTCGTCCTTAATATTAGCTGTTACTATCTCCGCAGCAATATCTTTATCTACGATTTGTGAAAGGCTAAAATAAACAGCATCCGATTTTGAAATCTCAACGTATGCATTGAGCGATGCTAAATCTAAAGCAGAAAGTCTAATACCCCTAATATTCTTTTTTTGAGGGTCATCCTTAACGAGATTCTTACTGAATGCTAACACGCATGAATCTGCCCTCCTGTCGGTACTTGTAAGAGTTTTAAATAGTGTAGATTGTAGTTCCATCAAATTATATACTGGTTTACTGTTTTTATATAATTTCCATCCCAAAAAGCCACATAGAAGTGCCAGCACGGCGGTAATTGCGTTCTTCATAATATTTGTTATAATTATGAATAAAAAACTATTCACATGATCCACCAGGTGGTGGGCATAATTTTCCCACTTCAATCTTAGAAGTAGTTGCTTTAGAGAAATCAGCCCGAGATACAGGTAAGTCAGCAACTAAATACGTAGCATCTTTAATAGATTGTCTCCATCTACTTGTCTCCCTATATGCATGAATAGAAGAATGTCTATCAAAAAAATAATTCTTTCTTTCTGTGTAGTTTTCTGTTTCTAAATAGTAAAATATAATATACTTTTTATTACTCATTGTAGCATAATCATAAATATATTTTAGCATTTCCGTCTCCATTAATAATTTTGTGTCTTCTAGTTTGCCATCTGTTGTTCTTCTATTTGTCCTAGTATTGTAGTTAAATTCATCATTGTTAGTTAATACATATTCATTATTTATTTTCCCAGTACTGTCTAATACATCAGGGAATGGAGAATTCGCAAACGAATAACTTGCACAAGTAAAAAGATCTTTATTGTTGTTGGGGTCTAAATGTTTCTCTACTTGCTCCTGATGATTTAGTGCATATAATTTCCATCCCAAAAAGCCACATAAAAGTGCCAGTATGGCGATAATTGCGTTTTTCATAAAAATGTTTTATTGGTTAAAAATGATTTTCAGATACTAATATACCAAAATTATTTAATACTTACAATACGTAAAGCAAGTTTTCTTTGTAAGATCTTTGGATTTTTTTCCAATTTGTGATGGATGAATGGGTGTATCTTCTTTAACCCACCTTTTAGAATTTTGCAATATTCATCATTTAAAACAATTCAAATATTCTCATTCTTATTAAATTTTGCCATTAAATACTCCTCTTTTTATTCCATTCAGAAATCGTAACTTTGTTCGCATCCAAATAAATAACTTGTACTATGAGCAAAGTAGAAATAAAAGTTCCTGCCGTAGGGGAAAGTGTTAGCGAAGTAACACTTGCCGCCTGGTTGGTGAAAGAAGGCGATTTTGTGAAGTTAGATCAGCCGCTTGCTGAGTTTGAATCGGATAAAGCCACCTTTGAACTTCCGGCTGAGGTAGCAGGCACTATTACCTTTAATGCCCAAGAAGGTGATGATATTAAAATTGGCGGTGTGGTGGCGTTTATTGATACCGATGGAACACAGTCGTCGGTTAACAGTCAGCAGTCAGCAGTTGGCAAGACTGAAGAAAAAAATGAAAAAGAGAACAATAAACTATCATCCGAAAACCAACAAGAAAACTATGCAGCAGGAACGCCATCTCCGGCAGCAAAAAAAATATTAGATGAAAAAGGAATAGAAGCTTCTGAAGTGTCGGGTACAGGCAAAGACGGCAGAATTACCAAAGAAGATGCGGAAAAAGTTGAGAAGCCAATAGTTGACAGTCGACAGTCGACAGAAAATACCTCAACTGAAGTAACAGAAACTATCGACAGACAAACATCGAATAATAGCTTCTCACGCATTGAGCGAATCGAGAAACTTTCGCGGATGCGCAAAACGATTTCGCGTCGTTTGGTGGCGGTGAAAAATGAAACTGCCATGCTCACTACTTTTAATGAAGTGGATATGACACGCATTCATCAAATCAGAGAGCAATATAAAAAGCCATTCGAAGAAAAGAATGGTATTGGTTTGGGCTTTATGTCGTTCTTTACAAAAGCTTGTGCGCTTGCACTGCAAAAATTTCCGGCTATCAATGCCTATATCGACGATGAAAATATTACCTATCACGATTATTGCGATATTTCAATTGCCGTATCTACACCCAAAGGTTTGGTAGTTCCGGTGATACGCAATGCCGAAAGTTTATCATTTGCCGGTATTGAGAAGGAAGTAAAACGCCTTGCTCTGCTCGGCAGAGATGGTGCACTCAGTATGCAAGACATGGAAGGCGGTACGTTTACCATTACCAATGGTGGCGTATTCGGCTCCTTGATGAGTACACCTATTATCAACCAACCGCAAAGTGCCATTTTGGGGATGCATAAAATACAAGACCGCCCAATGGCTATAAATGGCAAAGTAGAAATAAGACCGATGATGTATCTGGCATTGAGCTATGATCATCGAATTGTGGATGGCAAAGAAAGCGTCGGGTTTTTAGTCATGGTAAAAGACCTTTTAGAAAATCCGGAAAAAATGCTTTATGGCAGCGACCCGGTGAAAGTTTTGTTGGAGCTATAA
>DAOQII010000026.1:0-8885 GCA_035339455.1 Chitinophagales bacterium | reverse complement strand
AATAACATGGTAAAACCATCTATCTGTTTGCCTTTTTTGGGTACGACAGCTATGTTTTCTTTGTCTGAATTAAATAAGCTCACCCGCTTACTTTGTCCATTTGGATTCAAGTTGTATTCTATAAAATTTCCGGAATTGTAATAATCTTCGTGGTATAAAAACTTGAGCAGGGTATTGGATTCAAAGAAAGCGAAGGAAGAATACATGGCATCATCTTCTTCAGAAATTTGTGACTTGGGCATCGTGCTTTGCCACTCAATTACCCCTTCTTTATTGATGGAGTAAGACATCATGTCATAAAACTGAAATTGGTCGACATAGCGAACTGAATAGGCATATGGCGTAACGCCATAACTTCCATTATTCGATATTGAATTTCTGTCAACTTTGGTAAATTTGTATTCCGCCTCTGTAATTAGCAACATGCCGCCATCACTGCGTGGAATAATGCGTTTGGGTTTGAATAAAGATGCTTTATCTTGCCAGCTGTTAAAATCATACGTTTGTGTTTTCTGCAAAATATCTTTAGTGAATTTAATCGTGTTAGACACGAGCACATTATTCGTTCTGAAATCTATCGTCTTCATGATATAGCCAATATCATTTTTATCCTGCTCGTTTTTGTATGCCGCACTGATATAAAAAATATCACGACTGTTTGACGTCTCTGTTATCAGATTTTTATAAGCAAAATCCTTATCATTAATAGGAATCTCTCCTATGGTTTTTGTTTCCGGATTATAAGTGTACACCGTATAGCGTTCCATATCATAATCTGAAGTATTGAAATTATTAAATACATCACCTACTACACCCGTCACATAGCCGTTATTGTTTACCCGTACAGATTTCAGCATCGGGTTCTTCCCGTCAGAAAATGAAAAAATATTTTTTGATAAAATGCGCAATGAATCATTCAAAACGGTAAATCGCACAAACAATGAAGCCCTTGAGCGGATAACGCCAAACAGCAATATTTTAGATTTATCCGGAGATGTTTTCACATAAAACGTTTTTCCCTCATTGCCAATGGCAGCATTAGAAATCGAATCTAACGGATAATAATCATTCTGGATATTGAGGTTATTATCCATTTGTTTTGCTCGTAAATACAGATAACCATTTTCTTTCAGTGTATAAAATAGCCATAAATTATGTTCGGTCGGTAAGAAACTTTCAATCTTGAAGTCTTTTCCTTTATATGGCAGTTCGCGGCGGTTCTTTACTTTCAGATTATCATCATAACTTATCAGCTCGCTTTGGTTTTGCCCGAAATAATGCACGAGAATACCCGCAGGGCTATTGCCAATCAGTTCGTAATCGGAATAAGCACTAGACACTTTCTCGGGTGTGGATTTAATGATGGTTTGTGCCGAAAGCTCATATGAGAAAATAACAATACCAATTATACTCCATATTGTCTTATGGAAAATGGTAAGGCGGATATAAAATTTCTTCTTTTTCATTTGTATATGATACAAATATGCGCATTATTTCTTTTGTCGTGGGTCTAATGCATCTGTTAATCCCTCACCTACGAGGTTAAATAATGTTACAGTCAAAAATATGGCAATACCCGGAAATATAGCCACCCAAAGTTGTGAGCGGCCTCCGCCAGCTACTGAAAGCAGTTTTCCCCATGTAAGTGTTTCGGGCGGAATGCCCACTCCTAAGAAAGACAGAAAGGACTCTGTAAGAATAGCGGATGCTATGCCAAAGGCAATAGTGATTAATACCGGAGAAATGGCGTTGGGGATAGCGTGCTTCAGCAAAATACGCCATTGCGGATAACCTAATGCTTCTGAGGCTTCAATATATTCCAAACTTCTTACTTTAAGCAATTCCGCACGGATAAACCGTGCGATCCCTGTCCAGGAAATGCAGCCAATAACCGCCATGACCAAATAAATACTGGGTTTGGAAATAGCTACTATGGCTATAATTAAAAACATCGCAGGTAGTGAAACCAGTACCTCAATCAATCGTTGAACAATAATATCCATAGGCATTGCCATTTTCTTTTTGAAAAAAGGAATAGGTTTTAGTGCAAACCCTGCCAAATAGGCCAAAAAGAAAGATGCTGTTATAATGATAAGTCCTAAAAACACCTTTCCGAAAGCAAATGCATAAAAGAAACCAAAGAAACCAAAGATAAAAGCCATGAAGATGGTAGCACGCGAAATGCGCAATCGGTTGTCACCAAAAAAACCGGCTAAAGAACCCAAAAGTATACCGATGATACTGGCAATAGTCATAGATACCAAGCCTACTGTCAATGCAATTCTTGTTCCGTGTATCAGTGCAGATAAAATATCTCTTCCCAAGGCTTCAGTACCCAGCCAGTGCCGCCATCTCAAACTTTTCACATCTTGCTTGCCAAACGGGGATACGAAACCGAAATTCAAGATATCTTGTGTGCCCGGCGAATAAGGAATGGGAGCCCGCACTACGGCATCAAATTTTTTATCCAGCCAAACAATATTATTCAACTCGGGCGGATATTTTGCAAGCTTTAGTTTTACACCATATTCATTAAAAATCGGAAAATAAGATTTGCCGTCTAACTTACAATAAATAGGCTTTTCGTTGGCTAAGAAATCTGCCAGCAAGGCTATTAAAATCATAAAGCCAACAACATACAGCGAATACAAAGCTCGTTTATTTTTTTTAAACTGTCTTTTGACCAGCGACCAGTAATCTTGCTTTAATTCTTCTGCCATTTCTATTTTTTATCGAATTTAATACGTGGATCTACAACTGCATATAATATATCGGCTACTAAAAATCCTACCAGTGTAAGTATCGCAGAAAACATTACGATGGTATAGACAATAGGATAATTTCTGGCTAGTAGTGCTTCATAAGCTGTTTTTCCCATGCCCGGAATCGTAAACTTAAATTCCAGTACTAATGCACCGCTTATCAGCAATGGAAATACGTTGGCAAAGAGAGTAATGATAGGCAGAAGTGAATTTTTCAGGGCATGTTTCCATAACACAGTATCTTCATCCAAGCCTTTAGCTCTTGCAGTTCGAATATAATCCTGACCAAGTGTATTAATCATTGCGCCACGCATCTGTCTTGATAAGAAAGCCAAACTTCCATAAGTAAAACAAATAATAGGTAAAACAAGATGATGGGCGCGTGTCCATAACTTTTCAAAGAATGACATCCCCTCTGTAATTTGTCCAACACCATTTGCCGGAAAAATATCCAGGAAATCACCACCGCCTAAAAACATGATTAATAATGTAGCTACCCAGAAGTTGGGCAGAGAGTATAACACGAATAATGATGTAGTGATCGATTGATCTTTCACACTGCCTTTGTTTGCCGCTGAAGTAATACCCAAGGGTACGGCAATTAAGTAAGTCAATAAAATAGAGATAAAACTCAGAATTAAGGTCCAGCGCAAAGCCGACCATATTACTTCTTTTACAGGACGACCATCTTGATAAGAGATTCCGAAATCGCCGCGAATAAACTTAGCTATCCAGCGATGGTATTGGTTATTAGTACCATACCAGTAAAATGCAGGGATAAGGTGTTTGTTCGGTTGTTGTGTTTTTAATACTGCCTGATAAGCATTTCGGGTAGAATCAAAAGCTGGCTGCAAGGCTGTTCTTACCTGAGTATTAGAATCCAGTTCTGTTTGAATATCTGCCATCGTTGTTTTCAGTATTTGCTCATCATTTTCCAAAAACAATTTTTGTATATTGGATTTTATACCGATTAATATATCTCCATTAGCCGAATCCTTAGGAACATCTGCAGCTCTGAGATTAAAAGTTTTTATACTTTCGTAATAAGGTGCTATTTTATCCCAGTTGCCATATCGTTCAGCTAATACTCCCAGATTATCCCGGTGAAATTTTTTTGCCACCTCATATAAATATTTTGGTTTAGCGGCATTCGTCACTTCAAAATAAAAAATAGGCAAATCCAGCCCGAGTTCTTTACGTTTGTCAATATAGGCTTTTTCGGATGCTAGCGAATTAGCACTACTTCCGGCATCACTTCCTGAGTTGAGCATCTGCTCTACGGGATCACCGGGCACATGCACACTCAAATAAAAGGTAGCCAAAGAAATCACGATCAGTGTCGGGATAAAAATCAGGATGCGTTTGACTATATATTTTAACATGTGTATTTCTTCTGTTAATCTTCTACTTTGTATTCTTTCTTTACTTTAAATCCGGCAAACCATGCACCCGGATAGATGGATGTTTCGTGTATGTTTTCAAATCGTTTATGAACACAGTTTCTGAATGTCTGGATGTACAAGTAAATATAGGGCAAATCGGCATTTTGTATTTCCTGCCACTCCATATACATCGCATTTCGCTTAGCAGAGTCCATCTCTACCCGTATATCATCAATAATCTTATCGGTTTTAGCATTGCCAAAATTCATATAATTTCCGCCATCAATTGCACTCGAAGTATAATATATTTGTTTATCGTCGTCTAAACCGGGATTACTCACCCAGCCCTGGTACCACATCTGGCATTTATGTTTTTTCAAGTCATCTAAAAACAATGACCAGTCCATGGGTTTTACATTTACCTTAATGCCGGCAATATAACAAGCCCGTTGGAATAACAAACCCACCATCTCGCGTACCGAATTTCCGCTATTGTAAGTAAAGGTAACTTCAAAATCCGTTTTTTTGCCATCTATGACTTTGTCTAATATACCATCATTATCCGAATCCTTCCAGCCTCTTTCCGCCAGCATCATCATAGCAAGTTCGGGGTTGTATGTATACGGTTTGATGTTGTTGTTGTAATATGGTTTTCCCGGCTGAATAGAGCCAATCGTACGCTGAGCAAAACCGTAAAATACTTTTTCAATTAATTGATCAACATTTATTAAGTGCGCCAATGCCCGTCTTACAACAGTATCTTTCAAAATTGGATCGGCATAATTCATTCCTATACCCTGATAACCTAACATCGGCGGATTCGATTTTATAAAGTTCTTTTTAAATTTTGGAGAGTTATCTAAATCAATATAATCCTTTATAGGTGTAGAAAATAAAAAGTCTATCTGTTCATTTTTCAGAGCCGTAAAAGCGGTATTGAAGTCGTTGATCGTTTCAAAAACCAAACGTTTCGGAAATGCTTCGAAATACATATTGACATCGACCAGCTTATCGCCCCACCAGTTTTTCTTTTTTTCAAGAATTACACGCTGTCCTGTTTCAAACGCAACAGCTTTGTATGCTGCAGAGCCTTTAGCCATATCAATATCATGAGCCGCTTTGTCTGAATTAAATAAGTCGGTAAACTCTTTTATGTCTTTTGCCGTACTTAAACGATCGGCATCGGTAATTAATTGAGAGAAAGAGTATTTTCTCAATATATGTTTAGGGTCGAATACATTTTCGGGTAGTATTTTTATTTCGTAAAATGAACTCAACAAATCGAGAATTAATCCTGTACGGAAAGTAATCTTACGAGGATTATCAGGATATAAAATTATTTCTTTAAAAAAATCTACACCCGGTCTGAGGTTAGCCGTTTGTGCATTAGGACACATTATCGATTTAAATGAAAAGGCGACATCGTTGGCAGTAACAGGAGTGCCGTCGTCCCAGCGCGCCTCAGGGCGAATCTCTAAAGTAGCCGTCAGTTCATTACCGTTGCGGATAACTTCGGGTACTGCAACTGCCAACACCGGCAGCATATTATACGTTTTGAAATCGTAAGCTATGAGCGGCTGAAATACATAAGGAGAAATATAATTTCGGGTAGTAGCATCCGATACGGTAAGCGGGTTTAGTCCTTTTGGGTCGGATAAAACATGGACAACTACTTCGTTTTTATAAACTTTCTTATGATTAAATAAATTTAAAGAAGCGAGTAAAAGCAAGAGCAAAATAACCCCCAATAAAACGTATATCGTCTTCTTTATGCGCATAGCAAAACTGTTGAATATCTACAAATGTACTATTTCCGTTTTATATTTCGTGTATGGCTAAATTTTTTATTATAATTATGGCCTATGCGGATTGCTATTCAATTTCATATTGACGGATGTTTCACTTATCGGCTTCAATAGTATATCCTTTTTTTACTTTAAATTCTGCAAACCAAGCACCGGGTATCATAGATGTTTCGTGCAAATTCTAAAATCTATTATTGATACAGTTTCTAAATTGTTGTACAAAGATATATATAAATGAAATCTCATTGTGCCCTATCTCCTGCCACTGCATTATATATAGTTATTGTGTTTTGCAACATCCGGTTCAATTCTTATCTTCTCAATCAACTCATCAGTTCTGGCACAGCCAAAATTCATAAAATTGCCACCGTCAATTGCTGAGTTGGTGTGAAAACCTTGCTTTTCTATTAGTATTTTATTTGTTTGTTTTATCGTTTAATTCTAAATTCACACGATGTCAGTCATTGTTATAGCCGGTGGAACCGGTATGATGGGAAAATGCATTTCAAAAGCCTTGACTAATGCAGGCAACGAGGTGCGAATACTGGCCAGAAATCCAAAGTTGGATAACGAGTACAGATGGGATATTGAAACCGGATATATTGATACTGCCGTCTTAGAAAATGCAGATGTAATTATCAATTTGGCAGGAGCAAATATTGGCACACATCGATGGACTACTGCGTATAAAAAAGAAATATTATTTAGCAGAGTTCAATCATCCCAATTAATTTATGATACATTGCTTACGCATAAGCATAACATTTCTCGATACATCTCTGCTTCGGCTATTGGCTACTACGGACATCGCCCCGGTGAAATCCTCAAAGAAACAGCCAGCAACGGGAATGGTTTTTTGGCAAAAGTATGCAGTGAATGGGAAAAGGCTGCCTTAATAACTGCATCTTTAAACATTCCGGTAGCAATATTGCGTATCGGTGTGGTTTTGAGTAAAGAAGAAGGTGCATTGCCCAAAATGTCCATTGGTAATCAATTTGGACTTGGTGTCATTTTGGGTAATGGTCAACAATATATTTCATGGATACACATTGATGATTTAGTAAATATATTCACATTTTTAATATCTAATAAATTTAATGGTATATTTAATGCGATTGCACCGCTTCCGGTTACTTACGAGAAATTATCAGAAGCCATTTCTATAAGCAAACAAAGCAAACATATTCCCATTAAAATTCCGGAATTTGCAGTAAAACTGTTGCTTGGAGAGCAGTCGGAAATGGTATTATCCGATACGTATTGCAGGGCTGAAAAAATCTTGCATACCGGTTTCGCATTTCAATATCCCGACATTCATGTTGCACTTCGCCAATTATACACTTAACAAAGGTGAACTTCAATATTTAAGCTTGCATAACTGTCATTAATTCACTATTTTCACTAAAATATCTGTAGTCATGAAATTATTTAAGCAGCTCTGTGTTTTATCTTTATCTTTTATCTTGTTCTCCTGTAATAATGATGGTAAAAAAACTGGAGATACTTCCGGTTTTGAAAAAGATGAAAAGTTCTATAAAGAATTTCAGGAGAAATTAATTTTGGTTGAAGACGGTGGTACTGTCGAATTTCCATCCGGAAAATATCTGTTATCAAAACCGCTTTCTATGGAAGGCAAAAAAAATATTACCATCAAAGGGGCCGGCAGCGAAAAAACAGTCTTGTCATTTTTAGATCAAACAGATGGTGCTGACGGCATGCTGATTACCAACTGCCAGAATGTAACCATTACAGGTTTTACGATTCAGGATGCAAAAGGGAACAACTTAAAATTGAAAGGTTGTGATGGTGTGCATATCCACCATATGAATTCTACCTGGACTACCGGAGCAGATACTGCTAACGGCAACTATGGCTATTATCCGGTTGAATGCAAAAATGTATTGATGGAATATAACGAAGTATCCTATTGTGCAGATGCAGGTGTGTATATCGGGCAATCTACAAATGTAGAAATTCATCATTGCTATGCGCATCACAATGTAGCAGGTATTGAAATAGAAAACTGCATCAATTCGGATATTTATCAAAACAAGGCAGAAAACAATGCCGGTGGTATTTTGATTTTTGATTTGCCTAAATTATTTCAGGCTAATGGACGAAATGCAAAAGTATGGGATAATGACTGTATCAATAATAACTTTAAGAACTTTGGCAAGCCCGGAAGCATCGTTTCCATGATTCCTCCCGGCTCTGGTATGATTATTATGGCAACAGACAGTGTGGATGTATTCAATAACAGGATCATCAACAGTAAAACGGTTGGCATTGCCGTAGTAAGTTATTTTATTACACAAAAGAAAATTAATGATTCAACATATGGTCCGTATTGCCAGTCTGTGTATATACATGACAATAAAATAGACCGAAGCGGCTTGTCGCTCAAAGAAAAAGTACCCGACTTGACAACAGACCTTGGGAAGCTGTTGACAGGAGCATTTAAAGGTGCGGTAGATATTTTGGTAGATGGCAGCGCAGATCCAAAAATCAGAGATGCGAATGGAAAGCTTCCTGAAAGCAAGCGAATTTGTATCCGCAATAATGGTAGCAATATTATTTTTGGCAATCTAAATATGTGGAAGGCTAGTGGCATAAAAGATATTTTAAGTTATAAGGACAATGATATCACCGCTTTCGATTGCAGCTATACCGGAATAAACGGAAACGGAAAAAAAGCAGAGTAGTCTTTTGATTTATACTGCTGAGATTTTAAAAAACTGAATCACATTTAATATTGATTCAAGTAGATAATATTAATAAAAATGATTGACAATGAAACTGATTAGTAAGCAGCACCTGAAGATAATCCTTTTACTATGTGCTTTTGTTTTGCTGTTTATTCAATGTAAAACAACAAATTCTTCCGGAAAAGTAACGGTAGATATAAATGCCAAGCCTTTTGAAAAATTATCGGAGTA
>DAOQII010000025.1:0-16003 GCA_035339455.1 Chitinophagales bacterium | reverse complement strand
TGCTCTAGTGGATTTTTATATAAGCGGGTGTCTACACTCCCGTCATTTTTTTCACCATAAAATTCTATAAAATCACTTGCTGTAAATTGATTGGCTGTAGTTACATAAATGGGTATCTCCTCACCATTACATATCAATTTGAAATCAGTGCCTTTTAATTGAGCAGCAGGTATGCCTGTGGCGATAAGTGTCGCATAATTTATCCTGCACAAACCGTCTTGGGCAATTTTAAATTTATAGTAAGTCTTGTTATAATCTATCCACTCGTTTCCGTATGGTTGAGCAAAGCCCAAACTACGGCATAATGTGATGAGAAATACTATAGCGAGTAATTTTTTCATTATTTAGGTTGAGCGTTATTATTATTTTCTTTTTCCGGACTTTGAATTTCTGTTGGCTGACTGGCCGGTTGTTCTTGTCCGCTTACATTCTCTTGCGGTGCAGCATTAATCAGTTCAGCATTTTCTTTATGCTTACGTTTGTTTATCCCCACTTTTAATGAAATGACATGAGAGTATTGATTTTCACTGGTTTTGCCTACATCCGTAAATGCATAATCCAGATAAACGATATTTTTATAGCGCAGACCTACACCAATACTGGGTTGAACTGTAAATTTTTGTTTTCCTGTACTCAAATTTGTCATCTTCTGGAAATTGCTGATGCCACCACGCAGGTAGCCAATTTTCCATAAGCCTAGTTCTACACCCAAACGGGGATCCAAGCTGATGGCTTTTGAAGAAATGAGTGTATTCCGCTTACCGTCAGTTGTTAATTCCCAATCTAATTCTGCCATCAATTCTATCTTGTCTTTAAAGGTCTTATTATACGATGCACCAAACTGAATTCTGGGTAAGGTTAGCTCCGTGGAACTTACCGGAATCACATTATCTGTGGCATCCAGAATTTGTTTCTCTTTATCTGTAAAGCTGAACGACCATGCATTGAAAGTTGTGGTAATATCTTTAACGGTTAATCCTATCTTCCAGTCTTTTATTTGATATATAGCACCAATATCAACACCAAAACCCCATGATTTGGCAAATCCGCCTGCCTTATTATGTACTATTTTTGCAGTCGCCCCCACAGATAAGCCTTTGATAATATTTCGGGCATAAGAAAGCAAAAAGGCATAATTACCAACTGAGAAATTTTTTACATTGTCATAGTTCACTGTGCCGTCAGCATCTATTAAATCTAACGTATTCGGTATATCATCTACTCCAAATCGCATAAAGTTTATGGCAAATGCATGTTTATTACTGTCTAAGGGTACTCCAATACCGGCATAATCATATTTTGCAATACTGGCGAAATACTCATTGTGCATATAGGCAAACTGCAGATTGGTTTGTATGCGTACTAAGCCTGCCGGATTCCAGTATCCTGAGGTAATATCTCCGGTGTTGGCCACTACCGCATTTCCCAGCCCGAAATTATTTGCACCTACGCCGATATACATAAAATCATTACTGTATTTCGGAGGTTTGGCACTTGCAGTGTAAATTCCTAAAATAATTACAACCAGTAGCAGATAAATATGTCCTTTTTGTTTAATCATACCAATACAATTCATGTGTAAATTTAGTTTTTGCCGACACTTCAGCAAAGTAAATTTACTATTTTTCCGATAATATTAAGATAATAATAAACGAAATTAAGTTGCATGGTTAAATGGCTGGTAAACAATAATTTTGTAGTTTATTACAATTTACATTTTAATTAAAATGAAGAGCTTTGTTGAAGAACTAAAATGGAGGGGGATGTTGCACGACATTATGCCCGGAACTGAAGATTTACTGAATAAACAGATGGTAAAAGGCTATATCGGTTTTGACCCGACAGCCGATTCGCTGGGCATTGGCAATATGGTACAAGTAATGACCTTATTGCATTTTCAGCGTTGCGGACACAAGCCGATAGCATTAGTAGGTGGTGCAACCGGCATGGTGGGCGATCCAAGCGGAAGGAGTTCGGAGCGAAATATGCTGAATGAAGAAGAACTTAACTACAATTTATCCTGTCAGCGGAAACAATTGGAGAAGTTTTTAGATTTTGATTGTGGAGAAAATTCAGCCGAGATAGTTAATAATTATGATTGGTTCAAGGAATTTTCATTCTTGCAGTTTATCAGGGATGTAGGCAAATACATTACCGTAAATTATATGATGGCCAAAGATTCGGTTCAGAACCGTTTGGAATCCGGTATGTCTTTTACCGAATTTTCATACCAGTTGGTGCAGGGCTATGACTTTTACCATTTATGGAAAAATAATAATGTTATGTTGCAAATGGGTGGCAGCGACCAATGGGGAAATATTGTAACAGGTACTGAACTGATACGCAAAAAAGAGGCAGGTGAAGCGTATGCATTAACTACCCAATTGATAAAAAAAGCAGATGGCACAAAGTTTGGAAAATCAGAAAGTGGCAATATCTGGTTAGATAAAAACAAAACATCTCCGTATAAATTTTATCAGTTTTGGCTGGCAGCTGATGATAAAGATGTAAAAACACTTTTTCGCATATTTTCATTAAAAAACAGAGAAGAAATAGAAGCCTTAGAGCAACAGCATGAAGGCAACGAGCACCTGCGCATTCTCCAAAAAGCACTGGCTGAAGAAATTACAGAGAGAGTACACTCCCATGCAGATATGGTGCATGCACAACAGCTGAGTGCCATCTTGTTTGACAAAGATGTGAAATCTAAAATCATGGAGCTTGAAGAAACTGACTTTTTAGAAATATTCGAGGGCGTACCTACTTTTGTTATATCCCAAAATGATATCGAAAAGGGAATTCCAATCCTGGATTTATTAGCAGAAAAAACAACTATTTTTCCGTCAAAAGGAGAAGCACGCAAACTTATGCAGGGAAATGGACTGAGCTTGAACATGGAAAAATTTGCCGATGTTCAGGCAATCATCTCTAGTGCAGATTTAATAAAAAACAAGTATTTACTCATCAGGAAAGGTAAAAAAGACGACAAATTAGTTGTAGTAGAATAGTAGAAAGAATGGCAAATTCTGATTTTATCGGTTAAGAATTTGCCATAGCGTACAATCTTTTTACTTACTTTTAGTGTTTATTATTCTATGATTGAAATTGTGAAATTAGTGTACAAATGGAAAAAACATATTTTGTTGTTTTGTCTGTTTGCCGTCATTGTCAGCATTATCCTGACTATGCCATCCATAATGCCTCCTTATTACAAGTCGAAAATGATATTTTATTTATCTAACCCTGTAAGTACGGACAGAGCAGCACTCTTTAATGAAAAAGAAGCGGGAGGTGTTTATCCATTTGGTGGTAAAGAAGAAATTAACCGTATGCTGACTATACTCACTTCAGAGCCTGCTATCACACACATTATTGATAAATATAACCTGAGTAAGCACTATGATATAGAGAAAGATGAATCCGGATTGTATCGCTATTACACAGCATTGGAATTTAATTCTAATTTTGATGCCATCCGAAATGATAATGGAGCACTCGAAGTTACTTTTATGGACAGAGATAAAAAGTTGGCTGCTGCTGTAGTAAAGGACATTGTACAATATGCTGATTCTGTTTATCGAAATATGCTGTTGGTCAACAAAACAAATGTGCTCACTTTGCTTGATGAACAGATAGCCCAAAAGAAAGCAAATGGCTCGGATGCTGAAGACCTCAATAAATTTATTACTATCCGCGATCAATATACTGTAGCGTCCTCCAATACCTTTAAGACGATGTATGTCGTAGAAAACCCAACTCCGGCTATAAAGAAATGTAAACCCATCCGTTGGCTTATCGTATTGTCCACGCTTATCGGGTCATTTATTTTAGCTTGTTTTACCGCACTTATTATTGAACTTTATAAAAATGCAGACCGCTTCGGATTCCAACGCGATTGATTTTATTCAACGCCATGCGACATCCGCATTTTGGACAATTGCAAGTTTGTCATTGGTCTTGCTGATAACTGCTTTTATTTATAAAATTCCGGAAGCTGCACTATTGCCCTTTGCTCTGCTCTTTGGATTACTTACGTTGCTCAATTTTCGAATAGTATTCTATATTATGCTGTGTGTTATGCCATTTTCTATTGAGTATACATTTGGCAGCCTCGGCTTGGATATTCCTTCTGAACCTATCGTAATGCTGCTCTGTGTGTGTACTGTAATTTATCTGGTTTATCGCTATGATTTATTGAGAAATGCTGCATTTCAACATGTCATAACTACACTGATTGTTTTGCAATTTTTATGGAGTGGTGTTGCCGCAATTTATTCAGCCAATCTGCTATTATCTGTCAAATATTTGCTGGCTAAATTTTGGTATATCACAGTATTTTTCGTGTTGCCATTATTATTTATAAAAACTGAAAAAGATATTCACAAGTTTTTTTGGTGCGTATTTATTCCGACATTCTGTAGTGTTTGTTATGTGATGGTGAGACATGCATTATATGGATTTACATTTGATACCATCACGCAATCTGTTCATCCTATTTATCGGAATCATGTGAATTATGCCGTGTTTATTACCATGATTTTTCCATTTATTCCCATGGCTATGAATTGGTATAAAAAGGATTCTTTTATCTACAAATTTTTGAGATTAAGCATTCCACTTTTTATTACAGCCATTTATTTCTCATTTACACGTGGTGCATGGCTCGCATTTTTAGCCATGGGTGTGTATTATTTAATTATGCGTTTCCGTTTGACAAAATTAGTTTTGGTAATCAGTGCATTTTGTATTCTTATTTTCAGTATTTATATCTTGCATGACAACACTTACTTAAAATATGCTCCTAATTATGAGAACACCATTTATCATGAAGAGCTGAGTGAGCATTTGTCATCTACCTTTGAGATGGAAGATATGAGTACAGTTGAACGTTTTTACAGATGGATTGCGGCCGTGCATTTATTTAAAAAACATCCTTTAACAGGAGTCGGACCGAATAATTTTGTTTCGCAGTATAAAAAATACACGGTTACGGCCTATGAAACATATATCAGTGATAATGAAGAAAAATCTACAGTGCATAATTATTTCTTACTATTATTGACCGAACAAGGTGTTCCGGCTTTTATCTTGTTTGTTTTGCTGATTGCAGCGTTGCTGATAACGGCTGAAAACGCCTATCATCAAATTAATCATGCTCAAAAAAAATACGCGCTGGCATTTACACTTTGCATTGTCGTTTTTTTGATTAATAATAGTCTGAGTGATTTGGTTGAAGCTAATAAAGTAGGTTCGCTTTTTTATATCTGTGCAGCAGTACTGGTTAATTTAGCTGTATTGGCAAGCAGGGAAAAACAAGCTAAAATATCTTAGCAGTCAATACGCTGATGTCATCGTTAAAAAGAGCATTGCCCTTGAATTTACTGATGCTGTCAAACAATATTTTGTTGAATAATTCTGCTCCGAGTTTGTGATGGGTAAGTGCAAATTGTTTCAGCCGTTCAACTCCCATCACTTCGTCATCACTGTTTTCCAACTCAGACAAACCATCGGTAAAACATAAGATTGTCGAATCCGGTTTGATGTGGATTTTGCCGAATTCTATTTTTGGCAATTCTTCAAAAATACCCAAAAGTGTAGTACCGCATTCCAGTAATTCTACCCGATTTCCATGTACTAAAACTGGTGGAATATGACCTGCGTTCAGGTATTCCAATTCTCTGCTGATAATATTGTATTTGGCAATAAACAGGGTAATGAAATTTTCTCCGTTAGTGATTGAATAAATTTTTTGATTGAGTTTTTCTATCAGTTTTTCTTTTGAAAAACCCAAACCTAAAGTGGCATTCAGATAGGCTTGCAAATTGGCCATTACCAATGCCGCAGCCACACCTTTCCCTGAAATATCAGCTATACAAAAAACAAACTCATCTTTATTGATATGAATGACATCATAATAATCACCGCCAATTCCTTTAAACGGCAAGTACAAACCGGCAAATTCATACATCGTATTTTTGGGTAGTTTATTTGGAATGAGCATGCCTTGAACTTTTGATGCCAGTTCCAGCTCCTTATCAAACTGTTTTTTTTCCAGTTCTCGTTTAAACAGGCGCTTGTTTTCGACAGCAACGGTAATTACATTGGTAAAGACCTGAGCAAATTCTAATAATTCGTCTTTATGGTGAATATTGTCTTCCTGTATTTCGCCAAGCAAGGCAAGAGCAAGAGGCTGTTGTTTGTGATAAACCGGAATAATATATTTAAAGCCACTAAACGAAGCTTGTTCTTCTTTAGTCAGTTCCTGTGTGTTTTTATATTGCTCAAACCAGGCATTTACCGGTATAAATGTGTCTGTCTGTTGGGTACGCTGCCAAACTACTCGCTTCCAGGTCTGATCAAACATAAATAAGGCGACATCCGAAACACCCAGATTTTCTTCAATGGCATATTTGTATAGCTGATACAAACCTTCTGAAGAAACATTATCATTGATGGCCTTTGTGGCTTCCAGCAAGGCATTCATCTGATTGTTTTTCAATTGCAACAGCAATTGCATACCATTATTATTAGTTTGCGTTTCCGGCATAATTTGATGAGTAATTTACGGAAAAGAGAGGAAATAAATTAGGGATGAAGCCACTAAAAATTTCGCACAAACAAAAAATCACCTTATTCGGTGAGACAGACTTACACCGGGTTGAATTTTGGTGTATTAAGTATCAATGTCGTTAAAGTTAGCTGGCTGTATAAATAGTTAATTTTACATTTTATCCTCCGCCTTCATCAATGCGGAGGAATAATAGGAGGAGGTTCTAAAATAATAAGATCAACTATTTTTGGATATTCAACATTAAATCATACCTAAATTAATGACATTGTATTAAGTATTGATATACTTTTCATAAAACTTTCTTATTCTCAAACGGAATAAAGCCCTGCTAAAAATGCATAAATTTGATTATGACAAAACAAACTTCATTTCCAAAAGAGAAAATAAAAATTCTGTTGCTCGAAGGATTACACCAGTCTGCTTCCAATGAATTTCATAAAAAAGGCTATACCTCCATTGACAGTCACAAGGAAGCAATGACCGAGCAGGAATTACTGGATTGCATTGAGCATTATCATATTATCGGCATTCGTTCCAAAACACAGCTTACTGCTGCCGTACTGGAAAAAGCAAAGAAACTTTTAACCATCGGATGTTTTTGTATCGGCACCAATCAGGTTGATTTAGCTAAGGCTACAGAGTTGGGCATTCCGGTATTTAATTCGCCCTATTCCAATACACGCTCTGTTGCAGAACTTATCATTGGAAATTCGATTATGTTGCTGCGCCGCATTCCGGAAAAAAATAAAAAAATGCACGAAGGCAACTGGCAAAAAACAGCTAAGGGCAGCTATGAACTTCGCGGCAAAACATTGGGCATTATCGGTTACGGACATATCGGTTCACAGGTATCTGTGATGGCCGAAAGTTTGGGTATGAAGGTGATTTATTTTGATATAGAACCGAAGTTGCCTTTGGGTAATGCTGATGCTGTAGATACGCTTGATGAATTGTTGCAAAAAGCAGATGTAGTTACATTACATGTTCCGGCAACGGCTGAAACAAAAAACATGATAGGCGAAAATGAATTTGCATTGATGAAAGAGGGAGTTATCTTTCAAAATCTATCCAGGGGTACCGTGGTTGACATCCCGGCAATGAAGAAAGCATTAGAAAGTGGTAAGATAGCCGGAGCCGCTATAGATGTATTTCCAACAGAGCCAAAACAAAACGGCGCAGGTTTTGAATCAGATTTATTGGGTTTTGACAATGTACTACTGACCCCGCATGTTGGCGGAAGTACGCAAGAAGCGCAGGAAAATATTGGTACGGAAGTAGCAGTAAAGCTTACTGGTTTTCTGGATAATGGAAGCACCTTAGGATCTAAAACAGTTCCTGAAATCAGCTTAAGTGTACAACAAAATACCAGAAGAATATTGCACATTCACAAAAATGTACCGGGTGTTTTATCCGAAATCAATGCAATATTGTCTAAACATGAAGTCAATATTTTAGGTCAATACTTGAAAACAAATGAAACTATTGGCTATGTCGTATTAGATGTGGATGCCAATGCAGATTTGGAAATGATGGAAGACCTGAAACAAGTAAAGGAAACAATAAAATCCAGAATACTGTATTAGTAACCTGAGTTCGGGTTAAGAAAAACTAGCTGATAAAATAGTTAATTTCTCATTTTTACCTCCACTTTAACAAGGTGGAGGAATTAAAAGGAGGCGGTTCTACATAAAAAATCAACTATTTTTTAATGGAAACGCTTATCCAGAACTCAGGTTAGTAGTTTATTTTAATGCGCATTCAAATACGAATTTATGTTCGTTTCTATTCTGTTTAAAATATCAGCATCATCACTTTTGATAAACTTTTCTCCGGTAATGATTTCATAGAGTTCGATATATCTTTCAGAAATAGATTGTACGATTTCGTCAGTCATTTCAGGAACTGTTTGACCTTCTTTTCCCATGAAATCATTGGCAATCAGCCATTCCCGTACAAACTCTTTAGATAATTGTTTGGGAGTTGCTCCGGCTTCATAAGCTTGTTCGTATCCGTCAATATAAAAAAAGCGGGAAGAGTCCGGTGTATGAATTTCATCCATCAAGTAGATGGTATTTCCAATTTTTCCGAATTCATATTTCGTATCTACCAAAATCAAACCTCTTTCTTTTGCAATTTCTGTGCCTCTCTGAAACAATTGTTGAGTGTACACTTCTAATTGTTCATACTCCTCTTTTGATACAATGCCCTGTGCTATTATTTCTTCTTTTGAAATGTCCTCGTCATGTCCCACTTCTGCTTTAGTAGTTGGTGTGATGATAGGTTTTTCAAATTGTTGGTTTTCTTTCAGTCCATCCGGCAAAGTAACTCCGCAAAGCACACGACTGCCATTTTTATACGCACGCCATGCCGAACCTGTCAGGTAGCCACGAATCACCATTTCCACTTTATAGGGTTCGCATTTTTGTCCCACCGTAACATTTGGATCGGGAACTGCACTCACCCAATTAGGTAATATGTCTTTGGTAGCATCCAGAAATTTTGCTGCAATCTGATTGAGGACTTGTCCTTTATATGGGATTGGACGAGGTAAAACAACATCAAATGCAGAAATGCGGTCGGAGGCCACCATTACTAAAGTTTCATTGGCAATAGTATATACATCGCGAACTTTACCTTTATAAAAAGATGTTTGATTGGGAAATGTAAAATGCGTGCCGGAAAGTGCCATAGTTTTTTTCGCAAAGGTAATTTGACAATAAGAAAAAATCAATTCAAGCTATCCACAATTAAGATGGTTGTACACAATCATCAAACCAAACAAGAAAACCCTAAATCCTTTAAAAAACTAAAAAACATTTAAACTAATAAACTATTAAACCAATTACTAATAAAATTTCAAATACAACTAAAAGTCTTTACTAAGCGAAATATGCCAAATTGGTTTCTGTGCTAATTTCGACCCGTCATAACCCCAACCGGCATCAACACGCAAGAAATAACCTAAAATATTTGTGCGCATGCCGCCACCGCATCCAAATACAAATGGATTGCGATAATAGTTTACAGATATTACTAATGGATCTTCAGAAACAACTTCTTGGCTGATTGAATTATTTCTGTCAAATGGATTTAGTAACGTATAGGCAATTCCGGCATCAAAAAATCCTACTAACTGGAAGTCTTGCAAGAAAGAAGATTTCAGTGGCTTTTTGGCAAAAAATGAAATAACAGGAAAACGCAATTCAGAATTCAGCAACAAATAATTGTTTCCATTTCTGATGTTCTGCGGTAGTCCTCTAAGGTTAGTAGCAAAGGCTTGCAAACCATAGTTTTGTGTGCTGCTCACCGGAATATTATAGTCATATTTCGGGTTCAGCCACGAATCTACACCTCCTAAATAATACAATATTTTTTTATTGCCGAACGAAGTAGCTCCTGCAAGTCGATTAGCCCAAATCAGATTTCTGAATATTTTTTGATAATGGCGAACATCAAATCCAAGATTAAATAAGTGCGATTTTTTTTCATTGGCATTATAAAAATACTCTCCAAAAACTTTGTAACGATAACCGTTATAAATATTGGTTTGTATTTCTTTGGAATTGTCATGTACAAATTCTACTCGTGAAGAAATCCAGTTTTCTTTGATGTCATTCACCGCTAAAGTTATCGGGTCGGAATAGGAAACATCTAATCGTTCGTTTCGGTAAGAAAAAGCTGCTTTCAGACTCTTTGTAATGTCAAACGGATAACTCATGGTGTACTCTAGAAAATTCATCCGCGTTTTTCCGGTGTATGTAGCATCCGGTGTGTAGGGATTATTGATATTAAAATAGGTTCTGTCAGACTTTCTGTAATACAAAATGCTGTGATCTAATCTGTGTTTTAAGTTGATATACTTGACAAAAGTTTCTAATCCCTTGAAATCGAAAGGAAACCTGAAACCACCGATAATTTTATGGTCTTCCATCAAATCTGAAGTGCCGAATGCTATCATACCGCTTAAATTTGGGAAAGAATAGCCACCCAAATTAGCATTATAGCTCTGATAATTGGTAGTGAGTATACTGTTGTCAATTTGGGTTACCACATAATCAGAGCTGAATCTGGCACGATAGGACAAAATGCGGATTTTCTTTCCGGTAGTGCGCTCTACATTGAGCATACTCGGCGGTATAAATGGAGGCGGAGCTTCTTCATCCGTATTGCCAAATGTGACAGTTGTATCGCTTAAGATTGTAGTAATTCCCGTGTCGCTGTTTTTTTGTTCATTTGATTTCAGTGTGTTGTTAAAGTCTGATTCAAAGGTATAGGTAAATGTTTCAGAAAGTAAACTGTCAACCGTTATACCACCGCTGTTTTGTGCTTTTGTGTTTTTTATCTCCTGTTGTTTATTGCTTAAGATACTTGTTTTGGCAGGTGAGCTCACATCGGTAGCCGTAGTCAAATATTTTCGTCTGAATGTTGTTGGAGTGAGCCCGAATTTTTTTGCATTTTCCAGTTGCTCTTCATCCGCTTTTGAAGTGAAGCTGACACTTGTTTTTTTGCGTTTTACACCAAAGAAATAAAAAGTCTTGGCATTACTGTTGCCAGAAGCCAATATGGAATTTGGCAGGTTAGTAAGTGGTGAAGTAATTCCTTTTAGCTTGTATATGTCAACCGCTTTTTTTACCGCTATGGCAGAATCTGTACTTTCATTTTCCCAAACATCTAAAGTGTCAACTCTGATGAAAAAGCTGTCAATAGTTCCTGTATATAAGTTGCTGATGCCGTTTTCATCACTTAAAAAAGAAAACTTATTCTCGATATAGCTACCTGTTCCTTTTTCGTTGGCAAAAGGAGTTTCTGTTACTCGTGCCAGCTCATCTCCGCGTTTATTTAAATCGTAATAAAATAAATCAAGCGATTTATCAGGCAAAACAGTGTCATTTACCTCAAAATAAAGTTTGTCGTCCTCTCTGTTAGACGAAAACAGGATGCCGTCGCTTTCATTTAAATGAACATAAACAGGATTCAAATCATCATACAAGTCATTGTTGAGTTGTGTAGAGTTTGAATTGCTGATATTATATAAGTACAAATCAGTCTGTCCTTTATTTTGTCCGGACAAAACAAGTAAATTTGGATTATTAGTGAAATCAGCCCCGTAAATTCGTTGAAATTTGATGATATTCTTTTTGACTTTTTCTTTCAAAGCAACATCAAATTGCAACAATCGGATTTTGTCTTTCTTTTCATGAATGACTACTAACTTATTTCCGGTTTTTGACCAAGTTAAAATCGGATAAGATTTATCAAAAGGATATTGGTCGGAATGAAATCCGCCTTTGGCAATCTTTTTTACTTTCTTCGTCTGCGTATTTTGAACAAATATTTTGTAAAAACCTCCGTCAAAAACTGCGTAAGCCAAATAGTTGCCGTCAGCAGAAATAACCATATCGCCAATATCCGTATTATTCCTTTTTTTCAGTTTTAAAGTTATGGCATTTTGCAAAGCCGTTCTGTTTTCTTCATCTTCTTTAAAACGATTGGAATAATAAGTCTTCCAGTCAGCAATCAAATCATTATATGTCGTGTTAATGGCATATGCAAAACCGCTGTTCATATTGTGTTTTACACGTGTCAGGTACAGAATGTTCTGAATGGCATCACTACCATATTTTTCTCTTACCATATTCCAAAACGATTGACCTGCAAATTCGGGGTCTTGAGCAGCCAATTTTGAAAATGAAGTTTTCTTGTTATTGGCGAGATAATTTTTTAAGCGATTATCATTTACGGTATTCCAGTTTTCAGCGATATAAGCAGAAAGTCCTTTTCTATACCATTCAGGCAAATTTAGAAATACAGAATTTTGTATTTTTTGTTTGAAATTTGATCCGGTCATCATTTGGCGCAGCATCACCTCAGCCATACCCTTCATTAAATCACGTTCAAGGTGCTGATGGTTACCATCATAATAAAGAAATAATTTATTGTTTTTTAAAACGGCAGTTCCACCCAGATTAAACTCCTCCTGACCTAAGCCGATATTGGTTTGTGCCATGTCTGTGATGTCATTATAAACCAGAATATCTATCTTATCGTTGAAACGAAATTCCAAATCATCTTCCAGTTCTTTTACTTTCATTTCAGCAGTCGTCCAGATAAACT
This sequence comes from Chitinophagales bacterium, assembly GCA_035339455.1. Lineage (GTDB taxonomy): Bacteria > Bacteroidota > Bacteroidia > Chitinophagales > JADIYW01 > JADJSS01. Next base: position 3,318 of record DAOQII010000025.1, on the reverse strand, counting down.
TGCCTATTTCCTGACCACCCGGATAAAAATAAATAGTAAAATTGTCAGAGTTGTAATATTGCCAGTCAAACGGATGATACTGCACCCGATTTTGACCAAACTGAACTTGAGTGGTTTGTGCAGTGACTGCTTGAAAAAAAACAGATATAAAAGAAAAAATGATTACTGCCGGAAAACAGCATAATGAAATACTAAATCGCAACTGGTCTAAAAAATTTCGGTACATACCTCGGCTGTTTTTTACAGGATTATTTCTGTACATTTACAAAGTAAATAAATAATATGGACAACGCAAATAAGCGAACCAATATTAACGTATTTTGTTTTAATCCCTTTCAGGAAAATACCTATATCATTTCAAGTCCCGAAAAAAACTGCTGGATAATCGACCCGGGATGTTTTACGCATCAGGAAGAGCAGATTTTGACTGATTTTATCAGCAAAAATGACCTAAAGCCTGTTCGTTTACTGAATACGCATTGCCATTTAGACCATATATACGGTAATAAGTTTGTAGCAGAAAAATACGGCATTGAGTTGGCTATTCATGAAAAGGAAATGCCCATTTTAGAAAAGGCAGCATTGTCAGCCCGGCTTTTCGGAGCAAAAATCCCCGAACATTTGGAACCTCGCTATTTTTTACAAGAAGGAGAACTTCTCAAACTGGATGATGCTGTATTCGAGGTACTCTTTTGTCCCGGGCATTCTCCCGGAGGTATTTGCCTTTATAACAAAGCTGAAAAATATTGTATAGTAGGCGATGTGCTTTTTGAGGGCAGCATAGGAAGAACGGACTTGCCTTTAGGAGATCATCATACACTTTTGCAATCAATTCACAGTAAGCTCATGTCACTCGATGATGAAGTAATCATTTATTCGGGACATGGCAACCCGACTACTATCGGTCGTGAACGCAAGTTTAATCCGTTTTTAAATTAACTGACCTGATTTTCTTGAAACTAAGGTTTTGTAAATGATACATTCACCACCAGTTTGATATCGGGATGCAAGCTTTTAGCAACGGGGCAAGTCTTCGTAATATTTATCAGCATTTGTTTTTCTTTATCGGTAAAATCTTGTTCCGGAATTTTTATGTCAATCAAAATTTCGCCAATCCGTCTGGGGTCATCATACATCACCTTAGTCACTTCCGAAGTAGCACCCTTAATATCTTTCTGCATGCTTTGCAGTTTTATACCCATTATGGTAAACATACACGATGCCAAAGAAGTGGCAGTCAAGTCTGTTGGTGAAAATGCTTCACCTTTTCCATGATTATCAACCGGGGCATCTGTAATTACCAGACTGCCACTTTGGAGATGTTGCATTTCGGTACGTAATTCTCCTAAATATGTTACTTTTGCTGTTGCCATTTTATGAATTTTAAACTAATTTAGCCAAATATCCGATTTTGAAAAAATATATCCGCATATTTCCGGTACTCATTTTTTTGCTAAGCTTATGCAAATCTGTATCAGCACAAGAAACCACATTAAATCCTGATTCTGTTTTGTATAAAAAAGCCTGGCAGGCCGGATTGCGTCTGAAGAGTGATGGTTTTAGCCTGAATGCTGAAATTGCTCGTAGTAAAAGATTTAAAAGAGAGTTTATCATTCAGGTAGGTTTTTCATTTTATTTGTCACCAAAACAAGTAAAACAAGATTCTCCGCTGGGTGGAGGAGGTTTGTTTGGTTCAGATGGTTTCAAGAGATTTGTCTATGGCAAACAAAATAACCAACTGAATTTGTATGCAGGTGTTGGTCAGCGTTTCTTACTGGCAGAAAAAGCCCGTAAACACGGTGTTCAGATATTTTATAAATACGCAGGAGGTATCACGCTTGCCATTCTAAAACCTTACATGCTCAAAATAGCACAGCTCGATACCAGTGCTCCTAATACAATAGTCGGATTTGAAGATGTGCAGTTCGATAAAAATAATCTTGATAATGGTTTCTTATACCCTTTCCCGTATGTAACTAACGATTTAAAATTTATTGCCGGAGCATCCGGATTTGGAAAAGGATGGAAATTGAAGCTTGTTCCGGGTTTGCATATTGAAACCGGAATTGATTTTGATTTTGGCAAAAACGACAGGTTTATCAAAGCGCTGGAAGTTGGGGTGATGTGTGATTTTTATTATAAAAAATTGCCCGTCATGGTCGATATTGACATAGATGGGCAAAGCATAAAAAACAGCAATAAATTTATGTATCCGAGTGTTTTTGTGGGCTTGTCATTGGGAAAACGAAAAATGAAGTAAAATGACTGAGTTAACAACTTCACTACCCAGAGCCCGGAAGCCGGAATGGCTGAAAGTAAAATTACCCATAGGTGAAAATTATAAAAAAGTTCGCCATTTAGTGGATACTCACAAACTCCATACGATTTGCGAAAGTGGCAATTGTCCGAATATGGGCGAATGCTGGGGGGCAGGCACAGCAACCTTTATGATTTTGGGCAATGTATGTACACGCTCTTGTTCATTTTGTGCAGTAGCCACAGGGCGACCAAAATTTGTAGATTTTGATGAACCTAAACGAGTAGCTGAAGCTGTAAAACTAATGGGAGTAAGACATGCAGTCATTACATCCGTAAACAGAGATGAACTACCGGATAAAGGCGCACAAATTTGGCATGATACCGTAAAATACATCAAAGAATATGCACCCGAAACGACCATTGAGACGCTTATTCCAGATGTAAAAGGCGACTGGAAAAGCTTAGCGTTGATGATTAGTGCCGGACAAGAAGTGGTATCGCATAATATGGAAACTGTTAAACGATTTTACAAAAGGGTGAGACCACAAGCTAAATATGAACGCAGCCTTGAGCAACTTTTGCGAATACATGAGTTTGGCAAACGCAGCAAAAGCGGCATTATGTTAGGTATTGGTGAGACACAAGAAGACGTGTATGAACTGATGGAAGATTTAGCCAGACAAAAATTAAATGTGCTTACCCTTGGACAATATTTACAACCAACAAAAATGCATTTGCCTGTTGCCGAATATATACACCCCGATTTATTCAAACACTATCACGATATAGGTATGACAAAAGGTTTTGATGTGGTGGAAAGCGGACCTATGGTGCGCTCCTCTTATCATGCCGAAAAGCATTTGTAAAACATTCTATATATTTCCAAGAGAATTTTTAGATTAATCCAACAAAGGATTAAACTAATTTTGTAGTAATAGAATAAACGGATTTTATAAATACTACATTAAATGGTTAAAAAAATAAAAGTGAATGGATAATCATTAGTATGAAAAACTATTTGTAATTTTGTACTAAATAAATTGATATGAAAAAAACGCT
>DAOQII010000024.1:0-16152 GCA_035339455.1 Chitinophagales bacterium | reverse complement strand
AACAGATTTTCTTTTTGCTTTTGATAAAATGTATCCGTCGTGTTGCATATATCCCCTACAGCAACTATCCCATTTTGTAGCATCTCATTTTCTGCTCTTTCTATTTCTTGTTGTATAATTTCGGGCGAATGGTTGCGGTTGGCGATGACTTGTGTAACAAAATCAATTAAGCCTGTTCCTGTTTGAGCTATACCTTTGAGATGGGAAAGTTCTAAATGACAATGGGCATTTACAAAGCCAGGCACTATATATCCGGAATATGTTTCCAGTTCTTCAACAGCAAATTCGTCCCGATTCTTTAATGTAATAATTTTACCGTTATGGTCAATAATCAGAACGCCATTTTCTATCGGCTGCCCGGAAACAGGATAAATCATATCAGCTGTAAGTTTGCGTAGCATGCATCAAAAATACTAAAATACCGCTGTGCGAATGACGATTATCATAATTTCTTTTGCTACATATCATTGTTTTTGACGTAATATATTTGCAATTTAGCACCTTTAAAACAACAGACACAGATATTATATGGCAGTTAAAAAAACAACAACAGCAAGCAGTACTAAGAAAGCTGCAACATCCAATGGTCAGGTAAAACCAGTCAAGACAGCAGTAAAACCAGCTGAATCAAAAGCAGAAGACCCAACTAAACCCGAAAATGAATGGGAAAACAAAACCGTTACGCTGGGTGAGTTGAAAAACTTAAAAACAAAATCGGATTTATCCAAATTGTTTCATAACAACAATGGCAAACCCGACAAAGTATTGAACTCTATTAAATACGAGGAAGAGTTAGAAAAATTACAGATTGAACTGGTAAAACTACAACGCTGGATTCAAGAAAAAGGAGCGAAAGTTGCCATCTTGTTTGAAGGCAGAGATGCAGCAGGAAAAGGAGGTACGATACGGCGTTTTACAGAACATATCAACCCGCGTACCATGCGTGTGGTAGCCTTGCCAAAACCAACAGAAGAAGAGCGTGGACAATGGTATTTCCAGCGCTATGTAAAACAATTGCCAAACAGAGGAGAATTGGTGTTTTTTGACAGAAGCTGGTATAACCGTGCTGTAGTTGAGCCGGTTAACAAATTTTGTACTCAACAGCAGTATGAAATCTTTATGCAACAAGTGAACGAGTTTGAGCACATGTTATATGAAGATGGCGTGATACTTATTAAATTCTGGTTTTCCATATCAAAAGAAGAGCAGTTGCGTCGTTTTGAATCACGCAAACGCAACCCGCTCAAACAATGGAAATTAAGCCCCGTGGACATGGAAGCCCAAAAACAATGGGATGTTTACACGAAATTCAAAGAAGAGATGTTCAGCAGAACACATACTTCATTTAGCCCATGGATAATTGTAAGAGCCAACAATAAACAAAAAGCACGTCTGGAAACCATTCGGTATGTACTTTCAATAATTCCTTATGACGGAAAAGATGAAGCCACTACACGCCTGCATCCGGATCCGAATGTAATTTCAAGATACCATCGCAAAATACTTCAGGTGGACAAATAACCCCTGACAGTTTTTATATATTGTGTATTTTTATGCCGCCTCTATGAGGCGGTATTTTTATGTCACACATGAAAAAAGACATCCGCACATTCTCTAAAGATGAATTGATTGCTGAACTTGAGCAATTGGGCGAAAAACCTTTTCGTGCAAGACAAATTTATGAGTGGCTTTGGCAAAAATCTGCCATAGACTTTCATGCCATGACAAATTTATCCAAAGACTTGCGCCAAAAACTACAACAACATTTTGTTATTCACCCTATACAAATCTTTACCACTCAACACTCCAATGACGGCACTGTAAAAACCGCATTCCAATTGTATGACAAACACCTGATAGAAGGCGTGTTGATACCGACAGACGATAGGGCAACAGCTTGTGTATCTTCGCAAGTGGGGTGCAGCCTCACCTGCTCGTTTTGTGCCACCGGATTTTTGAAACGGGAGAGAAACCTGACAGCTGCTGAAATTTATGATCAGGTTGTACTTATAAACAAACAGGCTCTAGAAACGCAAGGGCGCAATTTATCAAATATCGTTTTTATGGGTATGGGTGAGCCTTTATTGAATTTCAACGAGGTGATGGATGCCATTGCTAAAATAACTTCGCCCGAAGGATTGAATTTTTCATCTAAGCGTATTACGGTTTCCACAGCCGGCATTGCTAAAATGATAAGAAAAATGGCAGATGATGAAGTGCGATTTAATCTGGCATTATCGCTACATGCTGCAGATGATGAAAAAAGAAACAGCATTATGCCCATCAATGAGCAAAATAATATAGAAGCCCTGCTTGATGCATTAGTTTATTTTCAAAAGAAATGCAAAGGCGAAGTTACTTTTGAATATATACTACTTAATGGAGTTAACGACAGCATGGAAGATGCAAAAAAACTGGTGGCTTTATGCCATCGTTTGCAAGGAGTAAAAGTGAATGTAATAGAATATAACAGAATAGAGCAAGCTGAATTTCAAAAATCGGATGCCATACACCGCAATCATTTTATCGGCTATCTAACACAAAACAACGTGATTGCCAACGTGCGAAAAAGCAGGGGTAAGGATATAGATGCAGCATGCGGACAATTGGCAAATAAAAACGGAAATCACCATATTTCAACTAAAAAATAGTATTTTATTTCAGGATTTAATACCTTTGTGTCATAGTTTGCTGATGAGCAAGCTATTTTTGTTTTTAAATAAAATAATTAACAACCAAAACGATGTCGCAGCAATGCGGTAAATACGAACAATTTTGAATTAAACAACATGAACACACGATTAGTTTTATGGGGCGAAATCGGCACCGACAGAAAAGCACTTATTGCTTTGTATTTAGACGAACCTACTACAAAAATCCACATTTATGCTTTCCCTAAAGAGGAAGTCAGCAAAGAAATCCAGGACCAACTTTTTGTTGAATGGAAGAACGGAGGTGAATTTGCCTTTCCCGAAACTGCCCATCACTGGGAAATTGATGCCAACTCTGACACCATATTGCCGGAAGAAGTAAAACCTGAACGTGTGGATTTGGTATTGCAATCGCAACACAAATGGAGTAAAAAACTGATGAGCTCAAAAATCAACCAGATGCTGGCTGACGAAACTCAATTGCTGGAAGAACAAGCAAATGTTATATCAGACTATGATAAATCACTTTGGGATAAAACAAAAGCGCAATGGGAAAAAATTGCTTCTTACCAAAAGAAAAATGAAATTACCTGGGAGCAAACTACGGTGCTCAAAGAAAAAATAAACGGCATTTTTGATGCACTCAAAGCGATGAAGAGGCTGAATACTGAAAATGAAGATCAGGCTAATTCCGTTTTTACTAAACAGATACAAAAACGCATCGAAGATTTACAGTCAAAATTAATCTACTCTGACCAATGGAAATATATTTTTGATGAATTGAAGAAGATTCAGCATGAAATCAAAGATGTAACCATGCGTTGGTCGGTGAAGAAAAATATTTATGCTACTATCAATCAGATTTTTGATGATTTGCGCAAATATCGTTCTACTGAAACTGTAACAAAAACACAAAGCCGTATTGTGCAACTCAAACAAATACTGGACGGACTTAAAGACTCCATTGCACGCGATACGGATAATCTGAATATGCAAATTGAAAAAATGCAGCATTACACTCGCGGCAAACTTGGAGTAGATGAAATCAAAAACCGATTTAATTATATTACCGACCGTATTAAAGACAAAGAGAAAAAAGCGGATGGCATAAAAGATACGATTAAGCAGTTGGAAAAAGAAATTGAAAAGGAAAAACAACAGCAAACGGAACGAGAAGAACAACGCAAAAAAAGAGAAGAAGAACAAGCTCAAAAAGAACATACTGAAAAAGCTGATGCTAAATCTAACGATCATGCTGATGAAAGTAAGGAAGTAAAAACAGCCGTCGCTGACAAAGAAGTTCAAGCTACAACTGCTACTGAAGAGAATCATGCTGTTACAGAAAACATGACATCAACAGAAGCAAATGCAACCACTATTACAGATGCAGAGCACTCTGATATACCAACCGAAACCGAAACAACACAATCTGAAGATTCAGTTTTAAATAATGAGCTTACCGAAAACAATGCAGAAGAAGTAAAAACAACTGAGGAAGCCGTCGCTCCTGAAAACAATTAAGAATAAGCAGTTGCTTTTATCTCATTTTTCTGCTTAAAATTATGCTATCCCTCGCGGAAGAAAAAAGCATACATCTGCTTTATTTCCTAACTTCACGCATTCAATACAATGACTATGAATATCGGAATAGTGTGTTATCCTACATTTGGTGGCAGTGGCGTTGTAGCCACTGAACTGGGCAAAGGTCTGGCAGATAAGGGACATAAAGTACATTTTATTACTTACAAACAACCGGCACGCTTACTTGATTCGTTCAATGCCAATATTTTCTATCATGAAGTAAGCCTCAATGATTATCCTCTGTTTGATTACGCACCTTACGAAACGGCTTTAGCGAGCAAACTGGTGGATGTTGCCATTTATGCCAATCTCGATATTTTTCACGTACACTATGCCATTCCTCATGCCTCCGCAGCATTTATGGCTCGAAAGATACTTCAAACAAAAGGCATAGATGTGCCGGTGATAACCACCTTACATGGCACCGATATTACACTGGTAGGCAAAGACCCTACGTATGAGCCTGTAGTTACTTATTCCATCAATAACTCCTGTGGAGTTACAGCAGTTTCAGAAAGCTTGAAAATAGATACTTACAAGCATTTTGATATCAATAAAGAAATCGAAGTTATACCAAACTTCATTGACTTTTCGCGTTTTAAGAAAACGAACAAAGAACATTTTAAGAAAGCTATTGCACCTAATGGCGAAAAAATAATTGTGCATACTTCCAACTTCCGCAAAGTAAAAAGGGTAGAAGATGTAATTTATGTTTTCTGTAAAATTGCAGAAGCTTTGCCTGCAAAATTATTACTTATTGGAGATGGCCCCGAGCGACATAATATGGAAGTGCTTGTCCGCAGTTTATGTGATAGTCTTGATGTGCGTTTTTTGGGTAAACAAGATGCGGTGGAGGAGTTGCTGGCCGTTGCCGATTTATTTTTGATGCCATCGGAAAGTGAGAGTTTTGGCCTGGCCGCCTTAGAGGCCATGGCTTGCGAAGTGCCTGTTATTTCGAGTGATGCAGGTGGCATACCGGAAGTGAATATTGAAGGAGTAACCGGCTATTTATGTCCGGTTGGAGATATAGATTGTATGGCCACCAAGGCAATCAAGTTATTGAAAGATGAAAGGATGTTAGAACAATTCCGCAAAAATGCTTTGGCTCAGGCCGAGCGATTTGATATCCATAATATCTTGCCGCAATATGAATATTTTTATCAAAAGGTAAAAGAAAAAGGCGATTGTGTGTAAGGGCTAAAGGGCGGTCGTTCTGATTTTTTCTACTAATGCAATAGAAGCTTTAACATCATCCAATCCGTAACCCTTGCCATCCATAATCTGATGATAAGATGCTGTATGCAGATCGGCAAATCCCGCTGTAAATTCAATCTGTTCAGCATTTATCGCAATGCTTCGAACCGGTTTCTCTTCTATGCCAATATTCAGATCCCATTTTACACGGGCATTTTTAAATTGCAACAATCCCTTAGAGGTAGTTTCTGTATTTTCTTCAACTTGAAAGGCTAATACCTCTCCAAAAAGCCAGCATACCATATCAAATAAATGAATGCCGATATTAGTGGCAATACCTCCCGATTTTTTCATGTCACCTTTCCAGCTTTTATGATACCATTTTCCTCGCGGAGTATGATATTTTATTTCAACATCATAAGATAAATCCGTTTGAATGCTGTTTTTTAAAGCTACAATTTCGGGATGATGGCGCAATTGCAAAATCGTAAAAATTTTCTTTGTGGAATACTGCTGCGCATCCGCTAAATTTTGCCAGCTTTCCAGCGTCAGGCATGTTGGTTTTTCGCAGATAATATCCGCATTTAATTTTAATCCGGCATAACAGTGCTGTTCATGTAAATAATTGGGAGAACAAACAACTAAGTAGTCAACCGGTATACAATCAATCAGGAAATCATAAAATGCAAATTCGTCTGTAAAAAATTCGCATTTAGGAAAATAAGCATCTAAAATTCCTACAGAATCTGCAATATCATACGCTGCTACGAGTTCACCTCCTATATCTTTGATGGCATTTAAATGCCGGGGGGCTATATAACCGGCAATGCCAATGAGCGCAAATTTCTTATGCATGATATTTTCAGAATTAAGCGTCTAAAATAAAAAAAGGAAACCGGATTTCTGTAAATTGTCCTGTCATAAAATAGGGTTACACCCCCAGCACTTCTTAAGTGGGGAATATCCTTAGTGGAAAGCTTATTCAATGATTCACTTTTATGTATAAAATTTATCTCATGCTGAAATAGACATAACTCATCAAGAGGGTAAACATCCCCATCAAACATATTGCACTAATATTTATGTATTAACTTTTGTAAACGTAATGATGCAATATGGAGCTAACTTCCTTTAAAAACTAGGACACTAAAAACCAAAAGAAATCCTCACCCCACTTGTTCTATTACATTCTAGTTTAAAAAATAAAAAGTGTGAAAAACAGGAAAAAGGACAAAAATGCATTATTTTTTCATGCTCTGGTAGTTCTTTGGCATGATGCAGAAATTTGATAATCAATAAATTATACTAGTATTTCTTTAGGGACTGCTTAGGTTTTTGTAAAGTAAGAAAGCATCGTTTTTTGGTTAATTTTGGCTTCCATCCACCACAAAATATTGAAATAATGGAGCATGTTCTGTTCTAAGGGGTTTTGTACGAGCTGTTCTATTTCTTTTTTATATTGAATCAAAACAGCTAATTTCTGCTTGCTTTCAGTTGAATTAGCATATTCTTCTAAAAACCGAAGCATACAATTCTCCATCTTAAATAATTTCTTATCACGATAAAGTTTCTTCTTGAGATTATCAAACAAATTATCAGAAACAAACTTTTTATTTAATTCTATGAAACACAACAATCGAATTATATGGGCATAACTTTCCAAATCTTTAAAACTATTTAATTCTTCATGATTCAGCAACGTGTTTGCATGCATTAGTGCATCCGCAAATTTATCATTATAAAAATAGGCTAATATGATATCGTATTGAAGAGAGATGGCAATATCTTTTCTAATTTTAAAATACCCAATCGCGTTTTCCATAAATTCAATATTCTGCAGCATACGAGGAAAGTCTTTCTCATGCATACTTCTGGCTCGTTCAATATAGAGTATATTCAATCGCTTTAATTGTACAAAATCTTTATCCGGATAGTTTTTCAATGCGGATTCTAATTTTTGAATTACATCATTTGCATCTTCATATTGATTTACATTTATCATTCTGAAGAGATGGTTGCCAAGATTGTTTATATAATCCGTTGCATAAAGTTGTCGGAAAGAAAGGTTCTTATCTAACAATACATACTGATTGCAACTATCAGTATAAGCAGCCTCCAAATCATTCATCAGTAAGTAATATCCTATGCGTATATAATAATATAGATATTTTGCTCTTGTTGTCAGTGCTGTATCAGCTGACTGCAATAAAGGGTGTTTGAGTTTCTCATTAATTGTGTTTTGCAACGAATTATCGCGTGTATAGGTTTGTGTGTTTTGTCTGAAATAGATCCACTCTTCTTTGAGCTGTAAATATTCGGAATAATTTTGAACGCATCTTTCTGCATATTGGCAATCAAGAAAAAGTTGGTTTCTGTATTTTTCTTCCGTCTTAGAATAGGGAATTAAATCTATTTCCAATTGAAACAGCGTGTGCGAATAAGTATATAGCTCATTCTCAATAATCTGTTTTTTTACTTGTTGTATCTTTTTCCCGGCAAGCTGAACTGCTTTCTTATCATTTAAAAATCGAATTTGGGAAAGCGACTTCAAAATTATACCATGAATGTTATTTTCCTCCTGGTAGGGTGAAAGCGTATCAATAATAAGATTGATTAAATACGTTTTTGAAGCGGAAAAATTATTGAATAATTTGGTGTGTTTTAATTTCTTTTTCAGCAGAAGTTCATCGTATTCTTTTTGTGAGACAAGTGCATCAAAAAGAGCTAAATAATCCTTGCTGTCTTTTGTTTTTATTTTATAAGCAAATTTCTTAAAATAGGATTTCTCGGTAGAACTCAATGCATGAATTAATTCAAAAATATCGTTTTTTCCGTTCATGGTTAATTGGCTTTGAATCCTTAAATTTACAACCTAAATTGATATGAAAACACTTACTTTAATTAGACATGCTAAATCTTGTTGGGAAAATGCAAATCTGCATGATATGGTCAGGCCTCTGAACGGAAGAGGCGAAATGTCAATCCCGCTTATCGGCAATCATCTCAAAGAAAACAATATACACCCGGATTTAATATACACTTCGCCGGCTACCCGAGCTTTGCACACGGCTATTGGCATTGGTGGTATTTTGGGCTGCCATCCGGAAGACTTCCAAATCAATCAGGAAATTTATTTCGGTGATGCAACCTCTATCATTGAACTGATTAAAAGCACAAACAATATTTATCGGGATGTCTTTTTATTCGGGCATGATAACTTTCTTGCTGATATCGTTTTTGAATTAACCGACGAACGACCTGCTAAATTTCCAACCTGCGCTGCTTATCGCATGCAGTTTGAAACAGACAACTGGCAAGAAATCAAAAATGGAAAAAAGATAATGTTCGTCTATCCGAAACAATTTGTGAAGGTTTAGCCCTTCTAAAGCATATACATGCCCAATAACCCACATAAGGAACTAATCCGCATTTTGCAGCCTGAAGAACTGGATGCGAAACAAATCGCATTTGTACGAAATTATTTTTCAGAACATGTGCGTGCAGAAATATTTCCTGTAATGCTGGACAAATCAACCCAGACATTGCAATTAAAAGACACAGCAATTTATCTGGCTGTAGCACTTAAAAAAAACAAACGAATCAGTGCACAGGCAATACTCGAAATTCCTACTTTCCGTTTGTCGAGATATTTAACTCTTCCATCCTTATATGGAGAACTGTGTGTTTTGTTTTTAGATGACGTAATTCGACTTTGTTTGCCTGAAATTTTTAAGGTTTATTCGTTTGATTCCATTAGTGCGTTCACCCTGAAATATACCAAAGACACTGAGTCGGAAATCGATAACGAGCTTTCTGTTACATTCCCCGATGCCGCGGAAAAATGCGTAGAAAAACGTAAAAAAAACACTTCGCAGTTTTTAATTTATGAACAAGCTATTCCCAAGCCATTATTGTCTTTACTAATTAAAAAAACAAACGTTACGAAAGGCGTACAATTCGTTGCAGTAGATCGTGTACATAATTTTGACAATTTCATTATCCCTCCCTTTTTTAATTCTTCCTCAACACATCATCCCATACAAGAGCATCTCAACCATCCTGACTTTGAAAACAACAAAAGTATTTTGCAAAAAATGAAGAAAAAGGATATTCTGCTGAATTTTCCTTTTCATTCATTTATTTATGTTCTTGATTTATTGCGCGAGGCGGCCATCGATCCTGTTGTTTCCCATATCCGTATTATCTTGTTTCGGGTTGCACCCGATTCATTAGTTATTCGTTCATTGATGACGGCTTTACAAAACGGAAAAGATGTAACAGTATTCATAGAGTTGAGAGCTAGATATGATGAAGAGGCAAATATCGTTTGGGCGAATAAGCTGCGCAAAGCCGGCGCCCGAGTAATTACACGGGTTGCGGGTATGAAGGTGCATTCTAAATTATGTTTGATTACTCGCAGAGAAAAGGGTCAAAAGATTTATTATGGTTGCATTGGCACCGGCAATCTTCATGAAAAAACATCTAAATTGTATAATGATGTCATGTTGCTGACCGCCAATCAAAATATCACCAAAGAAGCCCGGGAGATATTTGCTTTTTTTGACAAAAAAAGCACCGACCTCAAACCCAAACATTTACTTATTGCACCGTTTAATCTTCGTGAACAACTTTATAGCCTGATACAACAAGAAATTCAGCATATAAAAGCTAAAAAACCGGCTGAAATATTTTTAAAGATAAACAACCTTGCAGACAAGGGCATTCAACAAAAACTGATACAGGCGGCTAAAGCAGGTGTGAAGATAAAACTAATCGTACGAGGAATTTGCGGTTTTGTTAACTATGCCGAAAAAGAATTGAAAAATATTAAAATTATCAGTGTGGCAGATGAGTTTATTGAACACGGCCGCATTTTTATTTTCAGTAATGGAGGCAAGTCCAAATATTATATCGGGTCAGCTGATTTAATGACACGAAATATAGACTACCGTCTTGAAGTGCTTACGCCTGTCTATGATAAAACACTTCAAAAACAGCTCTACCAAACGATGTCGATTTTGTGGAAAGAAAATAAAAACCAACAGACCATTCATCTTACACCAACTCTTTTAAAAAACGGAATTACTCACTCCGGCTTAATAGAGTATTGGAAACATAATGCACAAAAGAAACTACCTAATCTGCAACCATAGAATTTAACTAACTTTAAGCTATGCAAACTAAAGACGAACATATCATAAATAAATTCAGGGAGATGATCTCCAAACGATATGATTATGAAGATTTGAAAAAAAGGTTTGATGTACCGGACACGATTACCCCGGAAATTATAAACAGCATCAAAAATTATTTTCTCACGGTTATTTACCCGCCGGCAGCAGAGCGGAAACAGCTAGAAGAAGCATTTAAAAACTTAGGCAGCTACGTGCGTTCACCCTCGAAGATATGGGGTTTGTTTGGCGATATGGCACGAGCTATTTTCAAATTCGGCAGGCATTTCATGGCTGCATTGCGGGCCGGTATGGATTCGTTAAATTCTTTTGTGGGCGCTAAAAATTTTGAAGCCTCCATGGCAGCAATAGCCAATAAGAATGGCATACAACCGCCCATGACTGATCAAGATTTTGAAGACACCCTTTATCAGCTACCTAGAGAAGAAGTAGAAAAATTTATCGGCGATGTGCGGCATCTGTTTGGCGCGATGATCAACACGGATTTACTAAAAAAAACACTCGACATTTTAGACCACGTTATACAAACGATGGAAAAGAAATCACAGACATTTCCCAAAGAAGATGTGGACGGCATCCGTTTAGGAAGAGGATTGCTCCAAAAGGGATATGATTTATTTTCTAAGATGGATGAAAAAACCAAACAAGATGCAGTCAATCTTATTTATAAAAATGAGATGTGGTTTATAGACGAAGTGTATAAGAAGAAAGAAGGGAATGTTTAATGTAGTAAAATACTTATTTTTTCCAAGAGCCAATCGCGGTCGGCACATTCTGTGTCTTGTGTAATTTCTTTATGCAATTGTTCTAATTTTTTTTGTTCGCCTTTATGTAAGTTTGCCAGCTTAGCCGAATATTTGTAAAAACTCTTATTGCGGGTGCGAATGCTTTCGGTAATTTCTTTAGTGGTATAAATGTATTTTTTAAAGGCATTTAATGAGCTGTCCATAACATCCGAATAGCGTTTCTCATTGGTGATCGTAAGTGCGTAATAGATTTTGATATACAGTCGCTTGGCACTCAACTTATAAAATATATCTTTATATTTAATGGTTGACAGCAAAAGCAAAGATTCTTCGTAATTAAATTGGTGGAATAGAATATTAGCCTTGTTGTAATTATATACATCTTCTTTCTCTGTTTCTGATAATACTGAAGCATACTTTTCCAGAAAATCGTCGGCTTTTTGGAGTTGATTTAATCGAAGTGAGATAGTGATATAATTTTTTACCGTAGCGGACGAAATCGTATCATTTACTTCCAGAATACAATTGTACGTAATTAAGAAATCGTACCAATACAATAATTCCTGATTGTAAGATTCTATCTTTTCATTCACCTTGCGAATACAATGGTTGATAAAAATTATAACCATAAACAACAACTCATCTTTGGTAAAACGCTTAGCTTCTTTTGTTAATAATGTTTTTGCTTCACTATATAATTCAGTATTATTGTCGTTTAGCAACAAATAATGAAGCATATCTTGCATTTGTGCCAGCTTGCTACTGACTAAGGTAGAGTCATGATCATTATACAGATTGATATTGTATAAATTGTCTAATTTTTTTTGTTGGCTTACCACGAGGTTATTCAACGCAATGCGACAGTCATGATAATCACAATTTCGTTTGTCATATTTTAGCTGATACTCTACATGAAGCAATTCCATACGGTATGAAATAATGAGCGATGCTGTATTTTCAGGCATTTGCTCAATACTCAGCTTTGTTTCTTTGAATGTAGATTCAAACTGCTTGTTCAAGTCATTTTCGAGATAGAACTGCAATAAATGCAGACTGTTTTCTAATTTATTCTCGCGTGAAGCCTGATAGGAAATAAACTCTTCTGCCAACCTTAGCAAGTCAGACATTGTGTTAAGCATTCTTTTCTCATCATATTCCTTATCAGGATACAAAACGCCGTGTACTTGTTCTTTAGCCAGCTTAGGTGAGTCTAAGCTTGGAAACTGTTCAAATATATAGTCGAAAAGTCTGATTACTGCATTTTCTTTTTTTTGCCGATAAATATTGAGATAATGATTAAAATTATTTATTTTAGCTTGGTGAAAAGCAGAAATTATATCAAATAGTTTTGACTGATACATGAGGAACGAAATTTAAGCATTTGAACAGGATTCTAAAAACTTAGATTATTATATATCTTTAATACCATTTCTATATGAAAATTAAAATTTTACTTCTAACACTTGTATTTGGCTTCCTGATTATTCAGGTGCGTTGTACCAAAGAAAAAATTGTAGAAAAAATTGTCTATCGCGATTCCATTATATATCAAGACACATTTAGTCACCGCATGTATTTGCTTGAATTTGTAGCCATTCCACAAACAAGCACCAAATCGAGAGTGATACTTAACTTAAAAGATTTGGATGAGGCTGTAAATACTTCGTATGACAACAAATTACTGAACGTGAACACCGCTGCAATACATGCCACTAACACCCTTACAGTATCCAAGGCTGTGTATGATAGTGTAAACTATACAGATTATTACCGAAGTACCACCATTTCACGCCCGAGCAACGATACGCTTAATGTGATATTCCGAATCGGTACACAAGGCGATGTGGATATTAAGACAGAATAAACACTGCTGTTACCCATTTCCATCAGGTTTGAGTTTCTTCATTTTTTTAACAAATAAAAAGAAGGGTTAGATTCCTATTTTTATAAAATACGGTAACTCTGTTATCATGTTGATAATCTGATTATTGTGTGGTTCTTTTTTGTTTTTATCGTTCAATTTCAACGTGCATTTCAGTGAGAATGTGCTTGAACTGTAATTTTTCTTATGATGCAGATATAGCAATTTTGTTTTGTAAATCAAAAGAATTATTCATCTAATTAATTACAAAAAAATGAAAACACAAATCACAAAATTAGCACTCATCATTATGATAATTGTTAGTGCTGTAGCATGCAAAAAAAATGAAGTTACACCTGTAAATTCAGCATTAACAGCCGACTTCGATTTAGTAGAAGATACCGTTCAAGTAACGATGCCTATCATAAGCATAAGTATTGAAGAAGCTCGATTCAACATCACTTTTAACATGATTAACAAATCTACAAGTGCCACAAATTTCCTTTGGAAATTCAGTTCCGGTGATTTGACAAGTACAGACCAAAATCCATCATTTACTTTCCACTACTTAAGCGAATTTGAACCTATTATGCCGGGTTTATATCGTAAAGAAGTCAAACTCATTGCATCAAATTCCAATACATCCAGATCTGCCAAAAAATTTATCTATGTGAGAGTAGTATCTTATCCTCACAGCTTATAGTACACCTTTGAAGCAAAAAACATATAATTTATTGTTTCATTCATATTACAATATCTTAGGCTTAATTATTAAAACTTGATTTATGCGCTGGTTTATTTTTATTCTGTTTCTGCTAAAGTATACACTTAGCCTGTTCGCTGGTCCAATTACCATCAACAATATTGATATCGTACATCCCACCTGTGTAAACAATGGCTCTATGAATATTAATGCCACAGAAGGAGCACCGGCAATCGGTTTGTTATATTCTATCAATGGTCCTGTAAATGCGAGCAATTCTACCGGAATATTTAATAGTTTGCCTGCAGGAAATTACTATGTTAAAGTGTATAATATTGGAATAGATAGTGCTATTCAAAACGTAATACTTACTACAACCTATGTAGTGCCAGTCATTCAAACAGTGGATACCATGAGACCTTATTGTGATGATGATTATACGGGTTCTATTACAGGTGTTATACAAAGCGGAACCGGTTTTGGTCCGTTTCAATGGCGTTTAGATACCATTACCGGTGCCACCATTCGACCATTCCAAAGCAGTGCAACATTTAGCGGGTTACCACTTGGAAGTTATAATTTGATATTACAAGATTGTGCTAACACGATAAGCTATACTGTTGTGTTTGCTGCTACCGGCTACGAATTCAGAGGTGGTTTATACGGCAACGGTTTTCCAACTGCAGAAAAAATGCATTGCGATACCTTTATGATTCGCTTCGGTATCAACCATAATTTGATTGAATACAAACCACCTTATCGATTGCGTATTGCTACACCGAATGGTAACTATTGGTACAATCACTCAGATATAACTTTTATGCAAGATGTAGGAAATGTTTGGTTTGTTAGTCAAAAAGTGGGCAACATAGATTACGGTGATGCCATTAGTGTGGCTTTTTACAATGCTTGCGACGATTCAATTACATTTAATCGTACCATTGCACGTGTAGAAGATATGTTTTATTATTTTAATTTGCAATGTATTGGTAATGTTAGTATACAAGCTAATTATTACGATTCCAGACCCAATTTGATGATTACCGGTTTGTTTGCACCGGTTCGTTTTAGATTGATAGATGCAGCAACTACAGCTACTGTTTTTGATGAAACCAGAACCAGAACGCAAAGTCAAATACTATTTGAACAATTTGGATACGAATCTATTTTAGGCGTAACCATGAATAACATACCCAATAATGCCACCTATTATTTTATAATGGAAGATGCCTGTGGTTTAATTTTCAGAGATACCATCGTCTTGAATGCCGTACAGCAGCCCATGAGTATTAATACCTATATTTCTTATCCGAATGGTTGTTTAGACTCGGTAATTGGAGCTATTCATGTACAACTTTATGGCTTTAATGCGCCCACATTAACGGTATTGTCAGGTCCGCCTACATTGCAAAGCACCAACCCAATGTATGCATATAATGATGTAAATATTTATCCAAAATCATTTGCATCAGTTAGTGATTTAGTGGGTGGAAACTATTTAGGTATATGGAATGTCGCTGCCGGTACATATCATGTTCGTATTACAGATATTTGTGGCAGGCAATTAGATACTTTCTTTGTCGTAAACGCCAGTAGTATCACCGGTTTATATCATAATTTTAATTATACACCAGGTTGTGGTAATAATAATACGATAAATTTTACACTTGGCAACTCTTACACTGATAATGTAACTATACGAAGAGTTGGCGGAAGCAATATTTTTTCAGGTGCAATGTATGCAAATTCTTCTCCATTGACAGTGAATATACCCAATCAGCCAGCTGGCACTTATGTAGTAGAATATTATCTAAATGGTGCACCCTCTTCGGTTACAATTAACAGTAATCCTACTTGTAGTTTTATCAGAGATACGCTTATTATTGGTACTCAATCTACACCTCAAATACAATCTTATAATGTGGCGTTATGCAATGCTGATTATATAGTAGAGATAATTCCAAGAACGAGTGTTGGAGTTCCACCGTTTGAGTATCAACTGGAAGATGCCATGGGAAATGTAACCGGTTTTCAAAACGAAGTGTTTTTTACAGTTGCAGGTGTCGGAAATTATACTGCTACCATTAGAGATGACTGTGGTAATTTATCCAACTATAATGTATCAGTAAATGACATTGATTATAGTTTGATAAACTTTAGTGGGACTTATTGTTTAGGCGATTCTGCCAGAATACAATTAGTTTATTCGCCGTATATACGATAC
>DAOQII010000023.1:0-16627 GCA_035339455.1 Chitinophagales bacterium | reverse complement strand
TGAGTATTGAGTATTGAGTATTGAGTATTGAGTATTGAGTATTGAGTATTGAGTAATGAGTAATGAGTAATGAGTATTGAGTAATGAGTAATGAGTAATGAGTATTGAGTATTGAGTAATGAGTAATGAGTATTGAGAACTAATAAATAATAACTAATAACTAATCACCAATGACCAATGCCTAATGACCAATCTCCAATAACCAATCTCCAATAACCAATCACTAATCTCCAATTACCAAATCTTCACCCTGTCTTTTTCATCACGGTACATCTTATCCCCTTTCAGGATATTAAAGGCTTTGTAAAAATCATCAATATTAGAAAACGGTCCGTTTACACGTAAGAAAGCCGGTGAATGTACATCCGTCAAAACTCTGGTAGCTAGTTCTTCATCACGCTGATGTCCCAGCCAGCCCAAAGCATAGCCCATGAAATAACGCTGTAATGGAGTATAGCCATCAATCAATTTTCCTTCTTTGTATTGTTGTGTTTTTTTGAATGCATCTAAGGCAATAACCAAACCACCCAAATCTGCTATATTTTCTCCAAGAGTGGCTTTTCCATTGATATGCATAGAATCGAGTACAACATAGTTATTGAATTGGTCAATATATTTTTGTGCGGCTGCATTAAATTTATCTTCATCTTCTTTTTGCCACCAGTTCTGCAAATTGCCTTTAGCATCAAACTGACGACCTTCATCATCAAAGCCATGTGTTATTTCATGACCGATAGTAGAAGCAGCGGCATAGCCATAAATTACGGCATCGTCAATTTCTTCATCTTTAAACCCGGGGATTACAAAAATACCTGCCGGCAAAACGATTTCATTATTGCTGGGATTATAGTAGGCATTATAGGTTTGTGGTGTCATGTCCCATTCAGTTCTGTCCACGGGCTTGCCCAATTTGCTCACTTGATATTTGAACCAAAATTCGTTTACATTCTTAATATTTTCAGTTAAAGAATTGGGTGTAATTTTGAGTGAAGAAAAATCTTTCCACTTATCCGGATAGCCCACTTTTTTTACCACTGTACTCAATTTTTGCAATGATTTTTGTTTAGTAGCGTCCGACATCCAGTTCAGATTTTTGATTCGGGCAGCAAATGCTGAAAATACCTCATCACATAATTTTTCGTAGCGTTCTTTAGTTTTTGCGTTAAAATTATCTTTTACATAAAGCTGTCCCAACAGTTCGCCCATAGCACTTTCTTCCCACATCAGCATACGTTTCCATCGAGGCAACATTTCTTTTCTGCCTCGGATAACTTTGCCATAAAAACGAAAATCTTCATTCTCCACATCCTTATATAAATAATCGGCAAAACCTGTCAGTACATGATAGCGCAAATAATTTTTCCAAACACTCAATGGCATCATATTGATCATAGAATCTAACTTTTTGAAAAATTCCGGTTGACCAACAATAACAGAATCCACTTTGATATCAAGTTGCTGAAACACAGTATTCCAGTTTATTTGCGGGGTAAGTTTATTCAATTGTGCAATTGACATTTTATTATAATTGGCATAAGGGTCGCGCAAATCTTCCAATTTTCTTGATCTGGATGCCAGATTTTTTTCCAAACTGAAAACGGTCGAACTATATTTACGATAATTCGGATTGACGAATCCCAGCATTTTTGGCAAATGGTTAGTTTGATAGTCTTTTACAATTTTTTGCGTACGGGCATCTTTATTAAAATAATAATCGCGGTTGGGTAATCCCAAACCGCCTTGTGTAAGATAAAGTGCATTTACATCACTGTTCATCGCATCCTGATATATGCCAATATCAAAAGAAGTTGCAACACCTAACTTATGCAAGGCTGTAATTACAGTTATCAATCCTTTTTTGTCTTTGATAGAATCAATCATTGCCAATTCTTTGGCTATCGGTTGCAATTTCAGCTTATTAATTGTGGCGGTGTCCATGGCAGACTGGAAAAAACCTGCTATTTGTTTTGTACTCAAATCGGCATTACCCATTTCCACTTTTTTGAAAGCAGAACGGTTTACGGCATATAATTTATCCCATACATCTTCTTGCACCAAATTGCCAATTCCCCATTGAGAATAGGCTGCCGGAATGGGATTTTTCTTAATCCATCCGCCATTGGCATATTTAAAAAAATCATCACCGGGCTTTACGGTTGCATCCACGTTAGCACCTACTACATCTTTAGATTGTGCAAATGCTGATGACAACAATAAAAAGAAGACAGCGGTAAATAAATAATGTTTCATAATTCAAGCACTTTTTTTTAATTCTATAAGTTTATTTCAGGATATAATATTACAACTTTTAAGCCATTTTTTTTCAACCTACGAGGTTGTCGGGCATAATCAAAGAGCCGGAAGCCCTGTAAATATTGATTTTAAGATTTCAACCTACGAGGTCAAAATCGATGGTTTTCTTTTCAAGGTCAACTTCTGACAGCTTAACCCGTATGGGTTCGCCAATCTGATAGGTTTTACCGCTGTGTTTTCCGGTAAATTTCAGATAGCGTTCGTCGTATTTATAGACATCATCATTTAATTTCTCTATTCGCAATAATCCTTCACAGTTATACTCAGGCAACTCAACATAAATTCCCCAATTTTTCACACCTGAAATCACGCCCTCAAATTCTTCGCCGATATGATCAAGCATATACTCTGCCATTTTGTATTTTACTGATGCCCGCTCTGCGTCAGCGGCTGCGCGTTCACGTTCTGAACTGTGCTTACATTTCATTTCCACTTCATCTTTTCCAGGCATTTTCTTGCCATCCAGCACATCTTGCAAAATACGATGCACCATGACATCCGGATAGCGTCGAATAGGCGAAGTAAAATGTGTGTAATATTCAAATCCCAAACCATAGTGTCCAATATTATTGGTAGTATACACGGCTTTTGCCATACAACGTACTGCAAGTTGCTGTAACACATTTTGTTCCGGTTTGCCTTGTATGTCGGACATTAAGCGATTCAAATCTCTGGAGAGTTGCTTGGGATTATCGAAATGGATTACCTTATGACCGAATTTGCGCACAAACAAGCTAAAATCCATCAATTTTTCTTCATCCGGCAAGTCGTGAACACGGTAAACCATTGGAGTTTTGCCATTCGCATTTTTTTCCTTTCCTACAAAATATGCTACATATTTATTCGCCAACAACATAAAATCTTCAATCAGCAAGTGCGCATCTTTCCGCTCTTTTACATACACTCCCACGGGCTTTCCTTTCTCATCTAATTTGAACTTCGTTTCCGGTGCTTCAAAATTGATAGAGCCATTTGCAAATCGAATTTTACGTAAAGTATATGCAAGCTTATTCAAGGTCGTTAATTCCTCTTTAAATACACCGTCTTTGCCTTCCAGAATTTCCTGTGCTTCTTCATAAGTAAATCTTTTTTGCGAATGAATAACTGTTCTGCCATACCACACGTCTTTCACCTCAGCTTTATCATTCATCTTAAACACAGCGGCAAAACAACATTTATCTTCATTCGGTCGCAGGGAGCAAATGATATTGGATAAGCGTTCAGGAAACATGGGTGCAACGCGGTCTACCAGATAAACAGAAGTGGCTCGTTTATAAGCTTCTTTATCCAGAATTGAGCCTTCAGCAACATAATGCGAAACATCGGCTATATGCACGCCGATTTCCCATAAACCATCAGCTGTTTTTTGGATGGAAAGTGCATCGTCAAAATCTTTAGCATCCTGTGGGTCGATAGTAAAAGTGGGCACATTGCGGAAATCTCTGCGTTTTTTTATTTCCTGTTTAGAGATTTGCATATCCAACTCATCGGTAGCATTGAGCACTTCTTTGGGAAATGCCGTATAAAATCCGTTTTCTACCAAGAGCGATTTCATCTCTACATCGTTAGTTCCGGCATTGCCCAAAATTTCCGTGATATGTCCAATAGGATTTTTGTCCTTATCGCGCCATTCAGCAAAATCTACTACCACCTTATCATTTTCTTTCGCACCTTTAGAGCGATTTTCAGGAATATAAAAGTCTACCTTTATTCCTGAATTATCGGGTATGACAAAGCAGGTATCATTTTTTCGTGAAACCACGCCGATAAACTGTGTACGTACACGTTGAACAATATCTGTTACTACTGCCTCTTGCCGGATGGCATTCGGTTTGTGCATGCGCATAATTTTTACCGTATCACCATCAAATGCTTTAAATGTATTTTTTCGATGAATAAATAAGTCTTTATTTTTCCCTTCTACTTTTACATATGCATCCCCACTTCGTGCAATATCTATCACACCAATCATTTCATCACCAATCAACAATTTTTCTTCTGATTTTTTTGAAGTTCTTCGTGATGCATCTTTCTTTTTATTTATTTTTCTTTTTTTCATTTTTTAATTCTAATAAGTTTATATAATTTCATTAATTATCGCATTAATGAGGCTTCATCGATTTGGTAGCGATAAATGAATCGAAATAACGGTCTTCCGCTTCTTCTCCGCCCCAATTATCTTCAAACAGGTCTTGCAATACAAATCCCGCTTTCAGCTGTCCACCCAATTGCGTAGTCAGAGAGTGGCTGTAACAAAATGGTTCATTCTCTTCTTTGAATTTGTTGCGTTGTGTTTCATCCAACGAATCACGATCGGAATAAGGCAACTTGTATTTCACTTCTAATACACGTTCTTCATCTCTTTTTTCTGCATCGAATGCGTAGATAATCGGATTGCAAAAACCGCTAAGCAGCACACCCCCTTTTTTCAGCACGCGAAAGCACTCCTTCCATACCGGCAATATTTCTTCGCTAAAACAATTGGAACAAGGATGAAATATCAAATCAAAAGTGTCATTTTGCAATGCGGATAAATCAGCCATATCTCCTTGAACTAATTGCACCTGCAATCCAAATTTTTCGCATGTTTCTTTATCTTGTTGCAACTGCGCATCTGACAAATCAAAAGAAGTAACGATAGCGCCTAAAGCAGCGAAAATTGGCACTTGCTGTCCGCCCCCTGAAGCCAGACACAGCACTTGTTTCCCATTCAGCTCTCCCAGCCAGTTTACAGGCACCGGTTTTTTAGGGGTTAAGAGCAAATCATATTTTCCGTTTTGCGCATCAACTATATCTTGCTCATTAACGGGTAAAGTCCATTTATTTTTTAATTCTACTTGATGATTCCACGCTTTTCTGTTATAATTGAGTATATCCATAGTTTACAATTTTACTTTGCAATCCTCTGACATAAACAAAGATTTTGAATTTGTTAGTCATAAATTCCCTGACAAATGTACGTTATTAAAACAACATACCACCCCAACACGAATGAACAGCATAATTGTAACCGTTATGAAATGGATAAAATACTCACATGAAAATCAAATTATAAACCTTTTGCCTGCTTGACCATATCGCTGATGAGGTTGGTTTTTAAAATTGCAGAAGCCGTTAATACACCACTCATCAATGCGCCAGCAATTCCTACGGTAACAATATCTTGTCCGGTCAGGTAAAAATTTTTGATGGGGGTTTTAGGTTGCAGATAGTCTTTTTCAAAACGTATGGTACCATGATCCAAGCCATAGATTTCACCTTTTCCATAATTACAAAAATGACGTGTTGTTATGGGTGTAGATAATTCGTAATAATCTATTTTGCCTCTCAACTGAGGCTCTACGCGATATAAATGTTCCAGCAAGCGTTGAGCGAAATTTTCTTTTAGTCTGTCATATTCTTCTCCCCTTTTTTTCCATTTTTCATTTTCCCATTTTTGAAACCACTCGTATTTGGCCACCGTAATTATTTCGATAGTTGCTCGTCCCGGATATTTTTCTTCAAATTTTGGGTTTTTTGCGGAAGGAAATGAGATATAAACTACCGGAAATTCTTTCTTGTAATTTTCTAAAAAATCTTTTACGGCAATATTATGCAAATTCCCATTTGGATAAATCCAATAATTGGCTTTAGGCAATTTCAAATCAGCAGCAGTTTCTTTCAGACCGATATACAAGCTTAAATGACCGGAAGAATGCGGTAAATACTTCACATCTTGATCGTATTTGATTTTTTGTTTGTCTGTAGCAGAAATCAGATGATTGAAGGTGGTATGCACTCCTGCACCGCTTATCACTAATTTACTTTTTATTGTTTTGCCATCACGCATTTTCACTCCGGTTGCTATCCCATTTGCTGTTTCAATTTCTTGTACGTCAGCACCGACTATAATTGCGCCTCCATTTTCCAAAATGGACGGAGCAATCGTATTAAAAATTTCTTCTGAGCCACCAATCGGATAATAACCACCATTCATATAATGCAAGGCTACTGCAGCATGAATAACAAAACTGCTTTCATCAGGTGGCATGCCGTAATCGCCAAACTGTGCTGAGAGTACTGCTTTCAATTCATCATTATCACTAATTTCGTCAAGCGTTTGTTGTGTTGTTTTGGAAGCAAATTTTTTATAGTCATTTCCCAAAAAAGGATTAGTAAGGAAGCGAATAAAATCGGGCAATGCTTTTTGCATAAAAAAAGACTTCGACGATTTGTTTACCGCAAACAACAACTCAACATATTTATCGATTGCTCTTGCATCATTGTCAGTCGGGAAATAAGATTTCATCTTCGTTTTCCAGTTTTGCAATCCCTTGACATATTCATAAGATTTATCACCGATAATGACATGGTCATATACTTCGCCCATATCTGCCCATTTCAAGTTGCCATCTGTAATATGTTCAAAAACCAATCGCGCCATTGAGCCTTTGCGGTGCATATCGCCTACATAATGCAAACCCACATCCCACTCATATTTGTTACGTTTAAAAACGTGGGTAAATCCTCCGGGTGTGGTATGTTTTTCTAGCACTAATACTTTCCAGCCTTTGCGGGCAAGTAGTGAAGCGGTTGTTAAACTGCCCAACCCGGAACCGATACAAATAGCATCATAAAAATCCTGAATGACAGGCTGCTGTTTATAAGATTGATAAAGCGAATGCATAATTTAGAATGAAATAAAGGTAATAAACATTTTTGACCTCGTAGGTTGAAAAACTAATCAAATGATTTTCAATAACTTAAAAAATAGGCTATTTTAAACGACCTCGTAGGTTGGTTATTTGGTAAATGCGTATTGTACGATATTAGCACCCATTTTAAGGGCATTTTGTCGCGCATTTTCCGAGTCTTTATGTACTTGTTGGTCTTCCCAGCCATCTCCCAGATCACATTCATAATCATAAAAACAAACTAAACGCCCTTCGTAGATAATACCAAATCCTTGTGCCGGTTTTCCATCGTGTTCGTGAATTTTGGGCAAGCCCGAAAAATCATATTTCTGATGATAAATCGGATGGGATGCAGGCAACTCGACAAATTCAAGCTCCGGAAAAACTTTTTTCATTTCTTTGCGAATAAATTTATCGATGCCGTAATTATCGGAAATATGTAAAAAGCCACCGGCAATCAGATAGTTTCGCAGATTTTCGGCTTCGCCGGCAGAGAAAATGATATTTCCATGTCCAGTAAGATGTATCATAGAATAGTTGAAGAGTTCAGCACTGCCGGGCTCTACTTCATCAATTTGGAAATTCATATTCAGGTTTAAATTCTGATTGCAGAATTTGACTAAATTGGGCAATGAAGTGGGGTTGGCATACCAGTCGCCGCCACCTTTATATTTCAAGAGCCCAATTTTTGCCGTCGATTTACCTTGGGCAAAACTCTGTACAAAAATGCTGTTTATGAGGATAAAAAAAACTAAGCTTAAATATTTCATTTTTCCAATGGATTAATTTGCATTAATTGCTGCTACAACTGCACATGCAGCTACACCTGCAGTTTCTACACGCAAGATACTGTTTCCCAATGAAACCGGCTGATAATTTTTGTTAATAGCCTGTTCAATTTCCTTATTTGTAAAATCTCCTTCAGGACCAATAAGCAATAATGCATCTTCATTTTTCTTATACAAATTAATCAGACTCTCTTTTTGGCCTACACAATGAGCAATCAATTTTTGTTGCGCTTCGTTTAATGCCATTATATCTTCCATTTTTTTAAGTTCATATATTTTAGGATAAAACAATTGTCTGCTTTGCTTCGCTGCTGAAATAACAATATGATTTAATCTTTCCATTTTCAGCGATGCTTTTTCTGTTCTTTCTGTCAGCATCGGATAAATATGCGCTATGCCAATTTCCGTAGCTTTTTCGACAAACCATTCAAACCTTGCCGGGTTTTTAGTTGGTGGCAAAGCAATGGCTAATTTATTAATGTTCGATGACTGGTGTTCAATTGTTTCAATAATTTCAACAGCCACTTCATGTTTTTTTATTTCTGTAATAGTGCCTTTTAACAACAAGCCATTTCCATCCATACATTCTATACTATCGCCAACTCTGCAACGCAAAACTTTTGTACAATGACCGGCTTCCACATCTTGTAAATAGGCAGTATTGGATATAATTAAATCAGTATAAAATCTTTTCATGCTCGTCAATTTTATTTTGGGAGAAAGTTGCCAAAAGCATTTGAATTTACACCACCCGAACCAAAAAATCCTGAATCAAAGAAGGCTTTTTGTTTCTGTAAGCGCAACCAGCTGAATTGCTGTGAAGTTACATACAACGAAATAAAATAACCCGCCTGATAACCGAACGGTGTCCATCTGAACTCTAATTGCCAGCAATGCAAATCCCTAATTACAGAAATATCTGTCCGGGTAATTTTAGGCTTCTTACTACTGAAATCAAATCCGGAACTCACATTCAGTTTCCATTTAGAAGTGATATTGACATCTAAACCCAATGATAAACCCTGATTAAACGTCAAGGTATCTTTCTTGTTATATTTATATTTATTTACACTAAATGAATAACTGTAATTGACTGACCAAGGCACAGTAAAATTGTAAAAGCTTTTTTCATAAGGACTCATTGAATAGAGTTGATTGGTGAACCCCTGTTGTTGGTATAATTGCTGATTGAGTTGCTGGTTTTCAACACTACCAGCTTTCTTAGAACGTATACTGCCGTTAATTGTAATTTGCGCATTGGTAAAACGAAAAAACCGCTTAGCCTCTTTCCAATAAAAAGTCTTGGTTTGCCTGTTGAGCGAATCTAGTGAGTATGGATTCATCGATACACCGAAAGACAAATTGATATATTCTGAAATACGTGTATTGCCATTTATGTTTAGCGGAGACAGTTGTTTGGTAAACATATTATAACTCAATCCAAAATCAAGTGCATCCAGCAAACTGATTTTCTTGTATCCATTTACTGTATCTTTTTTAGATTTTACTTTAATCTGAATCGTATTACTGAATCTCAATCCGATAGTGCCTTGTTTCTGAGCCGGATTAACTCCATTATTACTGTAAATAGAATATTGTTCTGTATTGCCTATAGAGTCTGATTGTACCGTGCGCATGTATTTCCATTTTGGCGCAGTAAAATCAGGCGCAAAATTAAAATTTAAGGATGGAGAAAATCTGTGATGAATGGCCTGTAACTTGCTGTGTTTAAATTGAAATAAACCGTATAGATTCGTGCCGAAACTAAAACCTAAATTAAAATCGCGATAAGTTTTAAATCCAAACTTAATATCAGATATTGCACTGTTATAAGTTGTATCATATTTTTTAGTTTCAATATTATATTTCACATATTCATCATAATACGTTTTATCTACATAGTTAAAAAACCATTTTTCATTGTAATTAAAATTGACATTAAAGTTGATGTATTTAAACAACTGGAAGTTTCCGGAAATAGGGATACTGTGTGTAATAGAGTTCGTATTCTTTTTTAAGTTTTCTTTGTTAAAGAACAAAGAATCGATTCCCGACATAGTATTCTGTGCATTAAAATCATAGGAGAAACCAATATTTTCATACCATTTTCTTTTGGTTCGTTGTACTTTACTCTGAAACGGATTAATACGGGTAACACTAAAATGCATGGAAGGTACAGTAACTGCAATAACTTTTGATTGTGTATTTTGATTCAGGCTGGAACTGACAGTGAGCTGAAAGGGTTTACCCGGCCACCATTTACTGTAACTGATATTTGATGTAAAAGTGGTGCTCAGCACACTTTGCGGATCTCTGGAGTTTAAATATTGAAACGTCTTACTGCTAGTAATATTTATATTTGCATTGAAAGAGCTGTTATACATGCGTTTTGGGTCGATATTCATTTGCATCTGTATACCAAAATTAAATGGAGCTTTTTTACGGTTGGGGTAAAATCTTTCATACTCAATACTGCCTCTTTGTTGTGCAATGGTAAAATTAAAGGTGCTGTAAAATTTATACAATAATTTTAAGTTGTAATTAACCCGCAATGCCCAGCTGCCCAAAGTATAAATATCTGCAGTAGTAGTTAAATCCATCTTATCATTTATGTGCCAGTAATAACCAACATTCTGGAAAAAGTAACCCAAATTAGTCGATTGTCCATAAGTAGGTGTAAGTAAACCAGAGCCTTTAGATTTAATATTTGGCAAAAAAGCAAAAGGCAATACCAACGGCGTACGCACTTTTTCAATTACCAAATTAGCCGGTTTGCCTACGATATATTTATCTTTCACCACTTTAGCCTTACCTACCTCGATATAAAAATGCGGATCATCCAAATCGCAAGTAGTATATCTTGCATTTTTTACATAAAGGGTAACAGAATCTACTACTTTTACCTGATCCCCATGCAAGAATCCTTCCATTTCCTTAGTGACTAAACCATAGCTTTTCCCTTTTTTTGTTTTAAAATTAAATTTTGCTGCTTCTGCCACATATTCTCCCGTGCCATCTTTAAACTGTATCTTTTTTAGATATCCAAGACTGTCGGGTGTAGCCTTTGCATATACTTCGCTGCTGTCCCAGTCAAACTGGATAAAGCCGCCATACATATCCATTTCTTGGTATTTGATATTGGCATGACCATATAAATACACTTTTTTATTCGGGATATCATAAATGATGGAGTCTTCTGCGGTGTATTTCACTTCATCTTCTAAGTCATTTTCAGCTATCTTTATCGTTTTGACTTCAACATTTGTGGAATTCTTAAGCAAAGAATCTGCCGGGTCTTTTTGTAATTTTGAAATGAATTTTAATGAATCCTGCTGTATCGAATCTTCTTCAGTATCATTTTTAAGAAATTTTTCAGATATGGCAGAATCAGTTTGGCTTGCAGTTTGTGCATATGAGGAAACAGTACCCGCATAAAAGAGGAAAACAGAAAAGAGAATATGTAAAAAAAAACGGTGCAACAGCACAATATTACAAATTAAATACAGTTTCAAAGATATGTTTATAATCACAAAAATA
Organism: Chitinophagales bacterium; assembly: GCA_035339455.1. Taxonomy (GTDB): domain Bacteria; phylum Bacteroidota; class Bacteroidia; order Chitinophagales; family JADIYW01; genus JADJSS01. The sequence goes on along the minus strand of DAOQII010000023.1, from coordinate 5,316 downwards.
AAGACCACATTTTTCATTTGTTTGTTAAGTCTCAGCTTGCAGAGTTTGGCAGGCGCAGGTGCAGGCAATAATTACACCATGAAAACCATTGTACTGGATGCAGGACATGGTGGACATGATACCGGATGTAATGGTCCTTCGGGTTCTTATGAAAAAAACGTAACCTTAAAAGTTATTCTTGCACTTGGTAAATTAATTGAAGATAAATATCCGAATATCAAAGTACTGTATACCCGAAAAAGTGACATCTTTATCACCTTGCAAGACCGTGCTGAAACAGCTAATCTCAATAATGCCGATTTGTTTTTGAGTGTACACTGCAATGCCAACCCCAATAAAAGTGCTTATGGAGCAGAAACTTATTTAATGGGTTTACACAAAACAGAGGCCAATCTGGATGTTGCCAAACGAGAAAATGCGGTAATCAAACTTGAAAAAAATTACCAAAAGACGTATGAAGGCTTCGATCCCGACTCTCCCGAATCTATGATAGCCCTGTCTTTGGCGCAAAATGCCAATATTGAACAAAGTACTTTATTAGCCAGTAAAGTACAGGAAAAATTTACCAAAGACTTAAACCGATACAATCGGGGTGTGCGACAAGCCGGATTTTGGGTTTTGTACCGCACCACCTGCCCGGCTATTTTAGTTGAAACAGGCTTTTTGACCAATTCAAATGAAGAAAAATATTTAATATCAGCAAATGGACAGCAAGAACTGGCCGGGGCTATTTTTAATGCATTTGAGGAATACAAAAATCTATTAGAAAAGGGTTCATTTACTGAACCGGTATTACAAACCCCGACGGAAAGCTCAGCTACAACAGCAATTGAAAACAGCTCTACAGCCACACTAACAAATGAAACAAAAACGGATGTTGTGAATACAACGAGTCCGGTAACAATTTCGGCTCCTTCTACATCTACTGTAAAAAACAATGACAATGCTGCTAACAAAAAAGGCAAAACAGTCGAGCCGTTTGATATGGATATGAATACCCCAAAAACTGCATCCAAAACAAAAATCGATAAGCAAAAAAACACTCCGCCACCTCCTGCAAAAGTTATTGCTGACAACAGTGGCATACAATATAAAGTACAAATAAGAGCTACCGACAAGCCACTTCCAGCAACAGATAAATGTTATAAATTTTTTGAGGATGTCAGCTATGAAAACATAAATGGCATATTGAAGTATGTTTTAGGACCCTATCCTGCCATTTTACAAGCTAAATCTTCCTTAAAAAAGGCAAAATCTTCCGGGTATCATGATGCATTTATTTGCGTTTATAAAGATGGAATCCGACTTTCTTCAACAGATGCCTCTAAATATTTGAGATAGTTTCAATTTTCTCCTTATATTTGGTGAGTTTAAACCTGAGAAATTGAAAAATAAAAACGAAATTTTAGTAGGCGCACTCACCATTATCGGATTAACCTTGGGGATCTTGGGGTTTAAATTTTTGCAGGGCGACAGTATGTTTACACGCAGTAAATATGTGTATATCGTTGCCGACCGTACAAATAACATTGTAACTTCAAACGGAGTTTTTGAAAACGGAGTTGCCATTGGTCGTGTAGACAAGATTGAATTATCAAACAGTCCCAACTACTCTCACAAAGCAATTATGCGCTTAAAGCTGAATAATAATGTATTTATTCCCAATAACAGTAAATTTATCATTTACGGATTAGACATGCTGGGCAAAATGGGCATTGGGCATTTGAGAGGAAGCAGCACGAAAGAAGCCACTGATGCGGATACTTTAGAGTGCATGGTAAAAGGTAACGCAATAGATCAGGGAGTTGACTTAATTAGTCAGCTTAAACCCAAATTAGATACTTTACTGGATAACTTTTCAGGCTTATCAGCTAATCTGAATAATCAATTAGGCAAAGGTGAAAATGGCTTATTGAAAAAGGCTGTAGGTGATTTATCTACTACTTTAGTTTCGGTTAACCGATTGGCAGGAAATGCTGATAAAATGATTTCTACTTTAAATGTAACCATTTCAGACAATAAGGGAAATTTAGACGGCATTTTGAAAAATGTAAATCAGTTAACAGCCAAGTTTAATAATGAAACCGGAAAAATTGATTCTATCCTGACTAATTTTGAAAAACTTTCAGGCAAACTGGCTGCACTGGATTTGGAAGCTACCGTAACCAGTGCTCGTAATACGCTTGAAGAATTGAAAAAAACATTGAAATTAGTAAACGACGGTGATGGCTCTATTTCTAAATTACTGAAAGAAGACGGAGCTTACAATGACATCACTAAAACAATTAACTCGCTGAATGCTTTACTGACTGATTTAAAAGCGAACCCGAAAAAATATATCAGCTTGTCTTTAATTGACCGTTCTAAAACATATTCGGTAACAGATACTTCCGTACAGCAATTTTTAGAGAACAATCCCAAAGCGGCAAAAAAAGTAGGTAAGTAATTTTAGTTTTATTTATGGCTTATGCAAAAGCATCCACGCTGAAAACAAAGATACTGTTTGCATGCGGTCAAATAGGATGGTGTCTGGCAGCATATGGAGTAACCGATCTCGTTTTTCAATTTTATTTACCACCCGACAATGGTACGCCGCTCTTTAAAGCATTTATACCTCAGACTACCTTTTTCGGAATATTTAAGCTGGTAGGTATCATAACATTCATTGCGTATGTCATCAGTGCATTTATGGAACCTATAGTGGCCACACTAAGCGACAACAGCCATTTCAAGTGGGGAAAACGCAAAACATTTATGTTGTTTTCTGCACTGCCTTTAGCGATATTAAGTGTACTGACTTTCTTCCCTCCTACTCCATATATAAGTCAACTAAATGCTGCATGGATGTCTGTTTGCATCCTGGCCGTTTTTTTAATCATTTGTTTTTATACCACTCCGTATAATGCATTGATTAATGAACTGAGCCACAGCGAAGCAGAACGCATGTCAATCACCATGATTATTTCTGTTGCTTACGCATTGGGTATTGGTATTGGGCAAACGATAAATTTATTTATCAAACATCTTGGAGATACTATGGGAAATGAACGGGCATTTCAAACGGGTATTCTACTCTTTGGAATACTGTCGGCAATCTTTATGTACATTCCTGTTTTGTTTGTTCCCGACAACAGCAACACTGAAAAGTCCTATGAAAATAAAAACACGCCTTTTCTACAAATGATAAGCGATGTATGGAGCAACAAAAATTTCAGATATTTTGCATTTATTGAACTACTCAACTGGTATCCTCAAAAAATATTTACTATTGCCGTACCCTATATCGTTGCCACCCTAATGAAACTCGACAATGTATATACCTCCTATATTCTGTATAGCTTGGGATTATTTTCTTTTGCGCTTTATCCGTTAATAGCTAAACTGACTGCGCGTTTCGGGAAACGAAAGATGATGATTTCAGCTTGTGCATTTTTGATGTTGAGTTATTTATATACCACATTTTACGGCTATTTTAAACTACCTACATTTTTGGCAGTAAGTCTTTACATACTGCTCAATATTTATCCGACTGCCGTACTGGGTTTGTTGCCTATGGCTATGGCGGGTGATATGGCACAGGCTGATGCTCAAAAAACAGGCATCTATAAGAATGCATCCTATTATGGCATGAAAACATTTATGATGAAAATGGGGATTGCCCTTACCAGCTTAATTTTTCCATCCTTGTTACTCTTAGGCAATACACCCGGTCATACTATGGGCATTAGGTTGGTTGCGTTTGTCAGCGTCATTACATCCCTGCTTTCCATTATTTTATTAATGAAGTATAAGGATCCGGTTATTTTGATGAGTGATAAAACGATGAATGATAAATGATAAATAATGAATGATGCTTATTAATTGTAATCTGTAAATACATCTCCATCTTTTGTCATTTTCTTTCATTGATATCGACGCTTAGAACGTATATATGCAAAACAAGATAAAAATTAATTTAGGCAGGGTACAAGAAACACTTCTTTTGCCCTTGGCCGCACGCGCTAAAGAGGCTAAATACAGGCATCCTATATTAATTGATACGAAAGCTATTGAGCTCATGAATATGTTAGATGTGGACAGAAAGAAATTACTGGTGAATATGACCCGCATCGGTATACATGGCTTGGCTTATCGGGCAAAATTGATGGACGATTCAATAATGCAATTTTTAGAAAAGCATCCCGTGGGTAAAATTCTGGATATCGGGTGTGGGTTAGATACCACTTTTTACAGATGTGATAACGGAAAAGCCTCATGGTATGATTTGGACTTGCCGGACAGCATAGCACTAAGAGAGCAGTTACTGCCTATACCAGATTGCAGAGTTAAATATATTGCAAAGTCTATGCTTGATTACTCCTGGATGGATGATATCGGTGATATTTCCAAAGGATTGTTTATTACCATTCCGGGCGTACTGCCTTATTTCGAAGAAGAAGATGTAAAAGCATTTTTAGTAACAATTGCCCAGCGGCTCAAAGGTGCGGAAATTATGTTTGATGTCATCTCCAACCTCGGCAAATTTTTTGTCGACAGGCGTATTAAATCAGCCGGTATGAAACAAGCTCATTTAGAATGGGCTGTTTTAAAAATCGAAGATGTTTCAAATTGGTCGCCACATATTGAAGTAGTTAAAGCGCATAATTTTTTTGACAACATCAATACTTCCACTTATCCGTTTTATCTTAGAAATGCCATGCGTATTAACCAATTTATGGACATGACACAAATTTTCCATCTTAAATTTATCTGAGTATAAAAAAAACAGGCTGATCTAATGACCAGCCTGTTTTAAATTTATTTTTGTTAATATTATTCCTGATTGGTATTATCTTGCGCAGGTTGTTCTTCGATAATAGTACCCGGCTCTGGTTCCGGCTCTGTCATTTTAGGTTTTTTACTTCCTTTTTTATAGTTTGTTTTTCCTTGTTTCTCATATAATTTATCCTGACGTTTTTTAGATGTCAGATTAAATCGCAGACCTAAATTAAAATACATGGAGGATGCATTAAACTTTTGTCCGGGCTCTGCCATAGGTTTATCTATATCTATACTAGGAACGCCTGGTTGTAATAAATCTTTTATAAGACCATCAGCAAACAAACTTTTAAAACCGTATCTGGCTGTATTTGACTCTTCGTTTACTTCATCTACATACACATAGTGTTTGAGAAACTCCGGTGCTTCTTCTGCATTTTTTACTTGCGAAGGAATAGCCAATAAGCCATCCGGTGCCGGAATTGGAATGCCTGCAACATTTAATGTTGATGTTTGAGAAAATTCATCAAAAATAGTTTCTTTCAGTTTAATGGTATA